>NZ_JBYIVZ010000034.1:0-115833 GCF_057710365.1 Streptomyces sp. bgisy027 | reverse complement strand
TACGAGGATGGAGACGTTGCCGAGCGCGAGGAGTTCCTGGGCCCGGGGGGGGGAGTTGGCATCCCGGGTGAGAACCCGGACGGAGTACTTCTTGTCTGCGACCAGAGCGCGGACGATGGGCATCCCTTGGGCCCCTGTACCACCGATGACAAAGATGGTGGAGGTGGCATGAGAAGACATGGTTTCGACTCCGAGGTTGATTACGAACGCGATCAGCACCGCTGGGCGCGGCGTTCGGAACGGATCTCTGCATCGGCTTGGGGATCCACGGCACCGACGGACTGGCGTTGTGCCGATGCCCGGGGCCGCGAGACCCCCGGGAAACCGATCGGTTTTCACCACCGTACACCGATCGGTTTCCAGGTGGCAAGCGGGGCTGTCAGTGGATGCACAGAGCGCATCTGTGTTCCCTCGGGTGGGCGGCGAGGAAGTGCGGGACAGAGCTGGACACCCGCCGGACTCGAGGCGGGCCGACTCGGCATCGCCGCCGTCGCCGTCGGCCTGGCCCAGGGCGCCCCCAACGACGCACTCGCCTACGCGAAACAGCGCGAGACCTTCGGGAAACCGATCATCGGCCACCAGGGAGTCGCGTTTCTGCTCGCCGACACGGAGGCCGCCGTGGACTCCGCCCGGGCCACCGTCCTGGCCGCGGCCCGGCGCAAGGACGCCGGGCCGCCGTACAGCCGTCAGGCCAGCATCACCAAACTGATCGCCACCGAGGCAGCGATGCGCGTCACCACCGACGCCGTCCAGGTCTTCGGCGGCGCCAGCGGCCTCGGCCGCGCCACCGCACTGCTGCACGCCGGAACCGCCGCCCGACGGCAGCCGGGCCAGAGCGGCGACCGGGCAGACATCGCGCGTATTGACGACCTTGCCTGACCCCGGGGCCAACTGGCGGGCCCCCTGGGCGGACTCAAGGTTGCGAGACCGAACCGAGCACCCGGGGTCCTGTTGCCTCCGTCCTGTCGCCCCCTACATGTTGATCATGTGGCCGGCGAGGCCGTGGACCGCTTCCTTGACTGCCTCGCCCAGGGTGGGGTGGGCGTGGACGTTGCGGGCAACCTCGTGGACCGTGAGATCCCACTGCTGGGCCAGGGTCAGTTCGGGGAGGAGTTCGGTGACGTCGGGGCCGATGAGGTGGCCGCCGAGGAGCTCGCCGTACTTGGCGTCACTGATGAGCTTCACGAAGCCGGTCGCATCGCCCAGGCCGTGGGCCTTGGCGTTCGCCGTGAACGGGAACTTCGCCACCTGAACGTCGAATCCCTTCTCTCTCGCCTGCGCCTCCGTGTAGCCGAAGCTGGCGATCTGCGGCTGGCAGAAGGTGGCCCGCGGGATCATCGCGTAGTCCAGCTCCATGGTCTCCGCGCCGGCGAGGGTCTCTGCGGCGATCATGCCCATCGCCTCGGCGGCGTGCGCGAGCATCAGCTTCGCGGTGACGTCGCCGATGGCGTAAATGTGCGGGACGGAGGTGCGGCAGCGGCCGTCGACGTCGATGGCGCCTCGCTCGGTGACCCGCACTCCCGTGTTCTCCAGGCCGTAACCGGTGACGTTCGGCGCGAAGCCGATCGCCTGCAAGACCTTGTCAGCCTCCAGAACCTGCTGGGAACCGTCCTTCGCGGTGACGGTGACGCGAACCTGCGGACCGGACTCGTCGATTGACTCGACGCGGGTCGAGGTGAGGACATCGATACCCAACTTCCGGTACTGCTTGGCGAGTTCGGCGGACACCTCGACGTCCTCCAGCGGCGCCACCCGGTCCAGGAACTCGACGACGGTGACCTGCACACCGTAGTTGCGCAAGATATAGGCGAACTCGATGCCGATGGCCCCGGCACCCGCGATCACGATGGACTGCGGCAGGTCCTCGGCGAGGATCTGCTCCTCGAATGTCACCACGCGCGAGGTTCGGCGGGTGCCGGGCAGCAGCTTCGGGGTCGCACCGGTCGCGATGATGCAGTGGCCGAAGCCGATCGTGCGGGTGTTCCCGTCGTAGTCGGCCACCTGGAGCGCGTGAGGGTCGAGGAATGTGCCGCGACCACTGATTTCCGTGATCTTGTTCTTCTTCATCAGGTAGTGGACGCCCTTGGCCCGGCCGTCCGCGACCTTCCGGCTACGGCGGTAGGCCTCCCCGTAGTCGAAGGTGACCTGTCCGTCGACCTTGATGCCGAAGGTCTTCGCTTCACGGGTGAAGACGTGGGCAAGTTCGGCATTGCGCAGCAGGGCCTTGGTGGGAATGCAGCCCACGTTCAAGCAGACGCCGCCCCAGTACTTCTCCTCCACCACCGCCACCCGCTTGCCCAACTGGGCGGCCCGGATGGCGGCCACGTATCCGCCGGGTCCCGCGCCGAGTACGACGACGTCGAAATGTTCACCCTGCTCGTCCATGGACGGTTCCTTTCCGCTGGGAGGTCCGGCTCCACGCGAGGGCCGGCCAGCTCCCGGTCGAACGACCTGTTCAACAACCCAAGCGCGTGGTTCAACACTCCGATGCCGCGAATCGATGCCGTCGCGGCAATCATCGCGGCCGGCACCTCATCGACACGGATGACGGTGCCCTCGATGATCGGCAGGGGCCCGTCGCCAGGCCATGCCGCCCGGCGGGTCAGCCGCAGGCGCGGCCGGCCCCAGGCCCGCGCGGTGGCCTTCCCGTAGAGGCGAGTGTCGGTGGTCGTCATGGCCCGTAGGCCTCAGATCGGACGGGGGCACCTCAACCTGACGCGCGGCGAACTCGGCCTCGCCTGGCAGCTCGAACCGGGCCGGGCGGAAATCGACCGTGCTGCGTGCAGTACTTCAGCAGAACGTCGGAGCCCAACCGCATCGCCCCACGCATACCCACCACGAGCGCCTGCCGGTTCCTTCAGCAGCGTCCAGTGCTCAACGAACTCGTCAACATCCGTCGACATCAGTGCTGTTCACCCTCACGGGTGAGCGGACCGACGCCCTGTCCGTGGAACAGCTACGCAGCGATGTCGAGCAACCGATCGCGCGGCGAGACCGGCACCGGCGGCACCGAGGCGGGCGGCCGCGTTGTCGGATCCCTCACAGGCCAGAGACCGCCCGTGCACTTGCGCTGCGGAAACCGATCTGTTTCCATCTAGAGAAACAGATCGGTTTCCAACCGGTGCCCAGCCTCCGACCTGCAACAAAGGGAAGACATGACTACCACCTTCGACCGCGGAGCGCCCGCCTCCGGGAAGACAGACTCGGGCCGCCGCGGCTCACACGCCATGCGCTGGTGGGTGCTCGTCGTGCTGGGCGTGGCACAGCTGATGGTCACGCTCGATGCGACCGTCGTGAACATCGCGCTACCCGAAGCGCAACACGACCTCGGCTTCAGTGACGGCAGCCGGCAGTGGGTGATCACGGGGTACGCCCTGGCGTTCGGCAGCCTGCTGCTGCTCGGCGGGCGGCTCGGTGACCTGTTCGGCCGGCGGACGACGTTCGTGACCGGCTTGATCGGTTTCGCGGTCGCGTCCGTAGTCGGCGGCGCGGCCGGCAGCTTCGAGATCCTCGTGGCGGCACGTGTGGCCCAGGGCGTCTTCGCCGCGCTGCTCGCGCCCGCCGCGCTCTCCCTGCTGAGTGTGACCTTCACCGACCCGGCCGAGAGGCCCAAGGCGTTCGGCATCTTCAGTGCGCTGTCCGGTGCGGGCGCCGCGGTGGGACTGCTGCTCGGCGGCATGCTCACCGAATGGGCGTCGTGGCGCTGGGTGATGTACGTGAACGTCATTTTCGCGGGCGTCGCACTGGTGGGCGCGCTGCTGTTGCTGGGCAAGCCCGCACACGCCGAGCGGCCCAAGATCGACATTCCGGGCACCGTCGTGGTGAGCGCCGCGCTGTTCGGCATCGTCTACGGGCTCGCGCACGTGGAATCCACCAGCTGGACCGACCCGGTCGCCCTCGGCTCCATGATCAGCGGCGTGGTGCTGCTCGCGGTGTTCGCCTGGCTGGAGCTCAGGGTCGCGCATCCGCTGCTGCCGCTGCGAGTCGTGCTGGACCGGACCCGGGGCGGTTCGTTCCTGGCCGTGTTCGTCCTGGGCATGGGGATGTTCTCGATCTTCCTGTTCCTGACCTACTACCTGGAGGCCAGCATCGGCTACTCACCGATCGAGGCCGGCCTGTCCTTCCTGCCGATGGTCGGCGGCATCGTCGCCTCGTCGACCACGGTTCCTTCGCTGCTGCTGCCCCGAGTCGGCCCGAAGATCGTGATCACTGCAGGCTTCCTGGTCTCCGCGTCCGGTATGGCCCTGCTGACCCAGCTCACGCTGAACAGTGCCTATGTCGCCGACATCATGCCGGGCATGATCCTGCTGGGCCTCGGCATCGGTGCGGTGATGACCACCGCGTTCCAGGGCGCGACCTCGGGCATACACCACGAGGACGCGGGCGTCGCCTCGGCACTGATCAACACCAGCCAGCAGGTGGGCGGCTCGATCAGCACGGCGCTGCTGACCACCGTCGCCTCGTCGGCCGCGACCGACTACCTGTCCTCGCACAAGCCGAGCGCACTGACGGCGGCTCAGGCCGGGGTCGAGAGCTACACGGCCACCCTGGCATGGGGCGCCGGGATCTTCGTGGTCGGCGCGGTGCTCACGGCCTTCCTGATGCCGAATCGGGCTCTGGCGCCGTCGGAGGGCGAGCCTGTGATCGCCCACTGAGCCTGAATCCACCGGAATGCACGCTTGTCGCAAGCGTGGATCGTGGGAAATGCGCCGCTACCTGCGATGGTCTGGTGTCCTCAAGGCACAAATCACCGCAGGTAGCAGGCGTTCTCCGTTACCACGGCGTCCGATCCACGATGTGGGCTGAATTTCCGAGGCTGACAGTCACGCTGGTCATGCCGGGCGCCGCCGGCCTCATGGGGATGGGACGCCTCCCGCCCGCCGCCGCTGTGGCTGCAGTCGGTGTGCGTCATCGCGGCCTCCGGGACCGGCGCGCTCCCCCGCCTTACCGTGTTCGGCACGCCTGCTGGTGGTCACGTTGTTCCACTTCGCGATACCCACTCAATCCTCTGCAACGGCGCCAGGGGACGCGGGCCCTGGCCGGGGCTGCGCGAGCATGGCCGTCGGTCTCATCGCGCCGCACACTGCACCTTCGGAGTGACGGGCTGCCTCAGTCGCCAAGGGGCACAACGCGTGCCTGCCCAGACGAAGCCCGATAAGACCGCCGCCCCGGCACAGCGGAACCGTACTCACCTCCTGCTCGACCGTGGGCGGCGTGAAGATCGCCCCGGAAAGGCGTCGTAAACCGATCGGTTTTCATTTCGTCGCAAGCGAGTTAACCTCACGGTATGACCACCGAAGTGAAACTGAGCCCCAGAGAGCGGCTGCTGGATGCGGCGGCCACGCTCACCTACCGAGACGGCGTCGTCATCGGCGTCGACACGCTGTGCAAGGCGGCAGGAGTGTCGAAGCGCTCCCTGTACCAGCTGTTCGAGAGCAAGGACGAACTGCTGGCGGCGAGCCTGGAGGAGCGCTCCGCCACCTTCGTGGCGACCCTCCTGCCCACGGCGGACGACGGCCGGTCGCCCCGCGAGCGGATCCTGCACGTCTTCGACCAGTTGGAGGAGCAGGCGGGTGCTCCCGACTTCCAAGGCTGCCGGTACCTGGCTGCTCAGATCGAGCTCAAAGACCAGAACCACCCCGCGAGCCGGGTGGCCCACCGGGTCAAGGCGCAGTTGACAGCCTTCTTCCGCGCCGAGGCCGAACGGGGCAGGGCGGGCGATCCCGACCTGCTGGCCCGGCAGCTGATCCTGCTCTTCGACGGCGCCAGCGCCCGCGCGGGGATCGGAGCCGACAGACTGACCGGGCTCATCACGCCCACGGTGGCCACCCTGCTCGACGCGGCAGGCATGCGCTGACGCGCCCCGTCGTCGGGGGGAGTCTCCGCGGACGGGGTGTCACGTCGATCCAGACAACGGCGACGGTCACTCTGGACGCCTCAGGCGCGTGGCTGCATCCACGCGGTACGGGTGTCGAACTCCTCCGCTCCTACGTGCTGATCCAGCTGGCCGAAGCCATCTGTGCCGACACGAGGCGTCGGCTGAAGGTGTGCGCCAGCCCCCATCGTCGCGGCGCGTTCTACGCCCGCTCCAAAACTGTTCGCGTCTCTCGCACCCTGTCACCACCTGCGACAACACCCGAGAGGTACGCGCCTGCCGGGCCCGCCTGAAGGGACGGGAGCTCTCCACGTCACGCTGAAGCGACGCCGTCCGCAGGCGGCTATGGCATCCGGCGACAAGAAGGGACATCATGCGATCGGCAGGTCTGGAAGCAATCGATCTGGGTGAAGTGCCGTACGAGGTGGCACAGGCCGATATGGCCCGGTGGGTCATTGAGCGGAAGGAAGGGTGTGCGGGGAACCGGCTGTTCCTGTTGACGCACCCGCCCGTGATCACCTACACCGCGCGGACTCCGGTCAGCCAGCTCCCGGATCCGGGTTCACCGATACCCCTTGTCGAAGTCGACAGGGGCGGTCATGCCACGTATCACGGCCCTGGACAGCTCATCGGCTACCTCGTGGTGAACGTCCGCGACCTGGGGCCCCGCGGCCTGGTACGCCGGGTCGAGCAGGCTTTGATCGACGCAGTGGGATCGCTCGGCTTCGAGGCGGTACGACGGGACACACCACGAGGGTCCGAGAGCCTGGTCGGTGTATGGACGCCCGATCACCGCAAACTCGCCTCCATCGGCATGCGCATCAGCGGCAGTGTGACCAGCCACGGCTTCGCTCTCAACATCGCCCCTGATCTCGACGTCTACACAACATTCATGTCCTGCGCGCTGCCGGACGTCCGCATGACGTCGCTGGCGGAACTCGCCGAAGAAAGCGGGCAGCCCGCGCCCACCGAGGCTCAAGTGCGGGACGCCGTGACCGCGGCCCTGACATCCGCACTGAGTGCCCCTGACGAAACGGCTGTCGCGGCTGGTGATCACGCGGGAGCCGGCCGGTGAGTTCCTGACGAGGACCCCAACAGATCGTGACGGTGTTCCGTGGCCGGGAGTTGCTCGCTGGAGCGGCGATCTGCGTGCGCGGCCCCTCGGCGGCCCGCACCGGCTGCTGCTCCGATGATCGCTCCTGTCCAGGAGGTTCCTCACCGGGCGCTCCCATTCCAGGGGCCGATTACCAGGCGGGCGGGTAGCGCCAGGTTGGGGACCACGTCGGTGGGGTTGTCTCGCCGCCTGAGCATCGCATGCGCGCCACTGTGGCGCAGTAGAGGGGACGGCGCTCTTCGGCGGCAGTCAGTGCGGCGTCTGGCGCCGCTTCCCGCTGTTGAGGGCTGACCGGACGGATTAACTCCAGGGTTCGGGATCAGCCCGGCCCGCAGCAGGGACGCCTCGCTCCGCCTCTCGCGATGCGCGCAGAAACCGTCTGACCTGCGAGACTCCGAACCGAACGGGATGGCTAAGGCAGCAGACCCTGTCGACGGGCGGCAACCACCGCCTCGAAGCGAGTGCCGGCTCCCAACTTGCGCATCGCGCTGCGCAGATACGACTTGACGGTTTCGGGTAGCAACGACAGCCTGCGCCCCACTTCGGCGTTGTTGCAGGGGGGACAACCGCGAGCCAGGCGCCGAGTGCGCGGCGGACGGCCGGGCCAGCCGCTCGGCCGCGTCGAGCAGCCGTCCGCATAGGTCCTCATCGAGCACCTGCTGTGCAATGCGCCGCAATTCGGCGTAAACCTGGCGGAGTTCCTCCCGTGGAATGCCCCGCTGCCCGTCGACGGTGTTGCCCTGTGCCGCGTCCAGAAGGCGCAGACGGTGGTCCATCTCATCACGGATGGCGAGCTCGGCGGCCACTCGCCGGGAGGCGTCGGCCGTAGTGCCGCCGCCTCGCACGGGCGGCGCGGCGCGGGGCCGAACCCGGCCCGAGGTTCGACAGCAGGCACGACGGTCGCCGGGACCATCGCTACCCCGATTTCGCCTCACTGACGGATCAAGCCCGGCTCACCCATCCTTCGCTGCTGTCCTCGTTCGGCCGTGCCACATACCCGGCCTGCGTGAGGATCTCCGTCAGGGCCTGCCTGAGGGCAGCACGGATGCCCTCATATTCCGCATCCTGACGGTTGGCAGGATCTAGTTCACTGGAGGGCACCCAGCTCACCACGACAAAGTCCCCTTCCTGCCGGATTCGCAGCCCCGTCCCCTCTCCTGACTGGGCCGAGGTGATGTCGAAGCCAGCACGCTCCAGTGTTTGGCACACATCCGTGAACAGCGTCTCATCGGTCACGCCGTGAGCCTATTCCTCTGATGATCACCGGTGGGCACCACCTGGCAAGCCAGCGTCGCCCCTGCGTTCCCAGACGCTGTACACCACCTGTTCTAGGGACCAAGGGTTCTCGCACTTGGTGAATCGTCGGTGGTTGATGAGGCTGGCGGCGATGACGGTGAAGCCACGGAAGTGCTCGGGCGTTCGTAGCGTCGGCGGAGTCGGCGGCATCCGGCGAGCCAGGACGCTGCGTTCGACCACCCAACGACACGGGCCCAGGCGTTGTGAGTTTTCGACGCCGCGTCGGGCGATACAAGGCGTGATGTTCCGCTCGCGGAGCCGACGGCACAGGTAGGAGCAGCCCCAGCCCTTGTCGCCGTGGGGCTTGGCTGGCCGGCGCCGCCGAGGACCTCGGGGGCCGCGGGTCGGTGGGATCCCCATGATCAGCGGCTGCAGGGCCAGGCTGTCGTGCGTGTCCGCTGCCGAGATGGCAGCGGACACGGGCACCAGCGCGGTCAACGGCAAAGGGGATTTTCGGTCCGTTCTTGCCTCGGCTGGTCGGATTCGGTCCGGTTTACCGCTCTCTTTGAGCGCTGGACGCTGACGGAATCGACCGCGAACTGATCTCGGCGCTTCTTTGAGGAGTTGCTTCAGTTCCTCGTGTACGGCGGTCGACAGCCGGTCGTCCCGATCGTCGCGGTCGACCTCTGCCTGGCGGACCCAGCCGCGTGGAACTCGTGTCCGTGCGGCTTAGGACGGCTCAGATCTCCTGGGGCTTGTAGGAGCTGGGGTCGCGCAGGATGACGCGGCGCAGAAGGTCGACGGTCTTGGTGACGCCCTCGACGGGGGCCACAAGCACATCCTCGTGCTCGATACTCAGCACGTCGTCGTAGCCGGCTCGGCGCAGGGCAAGGCAGAAAGCGAGCCAGAACGCGTCGTCGTGGCCGTAGCCGAGGGTTACGTAGTTCCAGGAGCGTTCTTTGGCGGCCATGACCGGCAGCGTCTCCAACCTGCTGGTCAACGCCTGGCGGGAGGGTTCCAGCCGGGTGTCCTTGGCGTGCACGTGGTAGATCGCCTCACCCAGAGCCTCGATGGCGGCCAGCGGGTCCGCACCCATCCACATCAGGTGGCTGGGGTCGAAGTTGGCCCCGACCTCCGGTCCGACTTCCTCGCGCAGACGCAGCAGGGTGGGCACGTTGTAGACCGCCTGGTGGGCGTGCATCTCCAGAGCGAGCTTGGGTACCCCCCGGTCACGGGCGTGGGCGACGAGGTCTCGCCAGTACGGGAGTACCACTTCGGTCCATTGCCAGTCGAGGATCTGTGTGGTCTCCGGCGGCCAGGAGACCGTGATCCAGTTGGGGTTGGCGTCGCCCGGCCCGCCCGGCAGCCCGGACATCAGCACCACCCGGTCGACGCCGAGGAGCGGGGCGAGGGCGATCGTGTCGCGGGTGACCTTGTCGTGCTCGCGGCCGCTGAGCCCGGGGTGGAGGGGGTTTCCCGAGCAGGTGAGGGCGCTGATCTCGAGACCCCGGTCGGCGACTTTGGCGAGCAGTTCGCGGCGCGCGCTGTCGCTTTCGAGGAGCCGGTCGGTGTCGACGTGCGGGGCGGTGGACCAGGCACCGGTGGCGAACTCCACGTAGTCCAGCTGGAGTTCGGCGGCCAGGTCGAGGGTCTCGTCGAGGGTGAGCTGTCCGACGCTGTCGGTGTTCAGACCGATCTTCATGGGGGTGTCCTGTCTGCGGTGCCGCCGGCAAGGATGCGGTCGTCCGGCGTGGGGTGTACCGGCGATGGGGTCAGCGGTAGAGGTCTGGGCGGTCGACAAGCTCCACGTCGACGCGGTGGCCCTCGGTCAGGGAGCGGACGCCTGCCTCGCAGACCGCGGCCACGGCGTAGCCGTCCCAGGCGCTGGGGCCGGTGACCTCGCCGCGGCGGGTGGCGTCGACCCATTCCTGGACTTCACGGTCGTACGCCTCGGCGAACCGCTCGACGAAGCCGGGGGTGACCGTACCGCCCCAGCGTCCGGCAGAGGTGACGAGCATGTCGTGCCGGTCTCCGATGCGGGCGGTGCCGTGCTCGCACACCGCCTCGGCCTGAACCTGGTAGCCGTAGCGGGCGTTGACGTAGATCTCCACGTCGACGAGGGCGCCACCGTCCGTCTCGAAGACGACGAACTGCGGATCGGCCAGACCTTCGGGCGCGTTGACGGAGGACCGCGGCCGCATCACCGTCACGGAGGTGATCTCCTGGCCGAGCAGCCAGCGGGTGATGTCCATCTCGTGAGTGACGGAGTCGTTGATGAGCATGGCGCTGGTGAAGTCCGGCGGGCAGGAGGGGTTGCGGTGCCGGTTGTGCAGCATCAACGGCAGGCCGAGATCCCCGCTGTCCAGCAGCGCCTTGAGCTCGAGGTACTCGCTGTCGTAGCGGCGCATGAAGCCCACCTGCACCCGGCGATGTCCGAGCCGCTGCTCGGCCTCCAGCACGCGCAGCGCGGAGACGGCGTCGGGAGTGAGCGGCTTTTCGCACAGGACGGGCAGGTCGTGCTCGAACGCGGTGAGCAGTGCCGCCTCGTGGGCGATGCCCGGGGAGGCGAGCAGCACCGCATCGACGTCGGGTGAGGCGAGCGCTTCGGCGACGTCGCCGTAGGCCGCGCATCCTTCGACGTCGGCGGCGACCGTCTTGGCGCGATCGATGTCGACGTCGACGACGGCGGCCACATGGGCGCCGCTGGTCACCTCGCTGATCCGGCGTACGTGGTCGGCTCCCATACGGCCGGCGCCGATCACGGCGACTCCGATGGAGGCGTGGTAGGTCATGTGGTTCCTTGCCTTGAGGGTGGGCGATGGCGGGGACGGTCAGCGGGAGGCCGGCCGGAGCCGCACGGGTCCGGCCGTTACCCGGGGCGTACGTGTCAGCGCGTTCCCTTGGCTGCGAACGTGGCGACGGCGGCGACGTTGGACTCGTCGACGAAGGCCGGGCCGGTCAGCACGGGCGCCACGCCACCGCCGCTGTAGTTGCCGTTGTTCTTGTAGAGCCAGAGCGAGTCGACCGCCAGGTAGCCCTGCAGATAAGGCTGCTGGTCGACGGCGAACTGGATGCTGCCGCCCTGGATCGCCTTCACCAGCTCCTTGTTGAGGTCGAAGGTGGCGACCTTGGCCTTGCTGCCGCCCTCGGACACGGCCTGCGCCGCGGTCAGCGCGACCGGGGCGGCGAGGGTGACGACGTAGTCGAGGGAGGGGTCCTGCTTGAGCTTGGCGGTGATGGTCGACTTCACGGACGGCATGTCGGCGCCGTTGACGAACAGGTTCTCCGTCGTGCCCGAGAAACCCTTCTTCACGCCCGCGCAGCGTGCCTCCAGGGCGACCTGGCCCTGCTCCTGAATGACACAGGCGACCCTTTTGGCGCCGAGAGAGCTCAGCCTCTTCCCGATCGCCTCACCCGCGACGGTCTCGTCCTGGCCGAAGTACTCCAGCAGGCCCTGCTCCTTCCAGTCGTCCACACCGGAGTTGAAGCCGACCACGGGGATGCCGGCCTGCTTCGCCTTGGCCACGACGTCCTTCATGGCATCGGGCTTGGCGAGCGTGACCGCGATGCCGTCGACCTTCTGGTCGATCGCGTTCTGCACCAGGTTCGCCTGATTGCCGCCGCTCGGGTCGGACGTATAGATCAGCTTGACGTTGTCCTTGGCGGCCGCCGCCTGGGCGCCCTTGCGGATGGTGTCCCAGAACGTGTCACCGGGGACCGCGTGAGTGATCATCGCGACCGTCATACGGGGCGTGGTGGCCTTGCCCGCCGAGACGCCTTCGGCGCTCTCCTCGGACTTCTTGCCGCCCGAACCGCTGGAGCAGCCGGCGAGTATCAGTGCCGTACTCGTGGCCACCGCCACGGCGAGGGTGAGTCTGTGGGAAGGGGAGGAGAGTGAGCGGGTCATTCGGCACCTCACTGTGCTGACTTGCGGAGAAGGGGTGACGCGCACGGCTGAAGGGCCACAGCGGGCCTCGTGCCGTGAACGGGGGGAGCCGTGTGGCTCCGGGCGAGCGGGAAAATCAGAGGGTGAACGCGGCGCGGAACCGCTCCAGGGCGGTGTGGCTGTCGCCGGAGGGCCATGCCTCCAGGGCGACCGTGCCGTCGTAGCCGAGTTCCGCGAGAACGCGGGCGACGGCCGGATAGTTGATCTCTCCGGTGCCGGGCTCGCAGCGGCCGGGCACGTCGGCGACCTGGATCTCGCCGATGAGGCCCGCACCATGCGCCCGGCGAACCAGATCGATGAGGTTCCCCTCACCGATCTGGGCGTGGTACAGGTCCAGGTTCATCCGCAGTCCGGGCCGGTCGACCGCGGCGACCAGGGCGAGGGTGTCGGCGGCTGTGGCGAACGGGACGCCCGGATGGTCAACCGCGGTGTTGAGGTTCTCCAGCGTGAACGTGACACCTGCACCCTCACCCAGCTCGGCGAGGCGGGTGAGGGTGCGGTGGGCGGCGATCCACATCTCCCCGGCGGGCTCGCCCTGCACCGGCACCACAGGCAGGCCCTCACCATCGAGACCGGTGCCGTGCAGGTTGAGCCGGGGACAGCCCAGATGCTCGGCGGCCTTGACCGACTCCTCGGCGGTGCGTAGGAGTTCGGCCGACCCCTCCGGGTCAGTGAGAGTGCCGCGGATATAGCCGGTCATGGAAGAGAACTCGGCGGGCGTGCGCGCCAGGGCGTCCAGGTCGTGGCGAGTCCAGTCCCAGATCTCCACCTGGAAGCCGGCCGCGTGGATGCGCCGGGCCCGCTCGTCAATCGGCAGGTCACGGAAGACCATCTCGGCACATACCGCCAACGTGTACATCGCCACTCCAAGACTAGAACGTTCTAGGCGAACACGAGCAGTACGCCAGCCGTCGAGCAACCTGTCAAGACTTTGTGCGGACATTTGAGCTAGAACGTTGCAGTCATGCTGACCAGTGCGTTGCCCACGCGGCTGCGTTTACGATCGGCCTGGAGCAGTCCCTCGATCAGGAAGGCCCACGGTGGCACCCACCCCTGCGGTCCCGGACGGAAAGCGGCCGACGCTGACCGACCTCGCGGCACGGGCGGGCGTCTCCGTCGCCCTCGCCTCCATCGTCATGCGCGGCGCCAAAGGGGCCGGTGCGGCAACCCGCGAGCGGGTCCTCCAAGCGGCCCGGGAGATCGGCTACCGGCCCGACAGCAGGGCGCGACTGCTGCGGAGCAGCCGCTCGCACCTGCTGGGGGTGCAGTTCGATCTCCAGCAGCCTTTCCACGCCGACATGGTCGAGGCCCTCTATATCGCGGCGGAATCGGCCGGCTATCAGCTCGCCCTCAGCGCCGTCGCCCCGAGCCGCAGCGGGCAGCACGCGGTGGAGTCCCTGCTCGCCGACCGCTGCGAGGCACTGATCCTGCTCAGCCCCCATGCCCCGGTGCGCCGGCTCACGGAACTCGCGGCCCAGCTGCCCGTCGTCTCCGTAGCCCGGAGACTGCGCCCGCTTGCCGACGGCGTCGACGTCGTCCGCGCGGCCGACGACGAGGGCGCCCGCCAGGCGGTCGACCATCTCGTGGCACTGGGCCACCGCGACATCGTCCACATCGACGGGGGCAGGGCGCCCGGCGCGGCCGACCGGCGCCGCGGCTACAAGGCGGCCATGAAGCACCACGGCCTCACCGACCGCATCCGCCTCGTGCCGGGCGGGCTGACCGAGGACCACGGCGCGGCAGCCGCACGAGCACTCCTCGCCGAGGCCACCCGCCCCACCGCTGTCCTCGCCTTCAACGACCACTGCGCCATCGGCGTCCTCGACACCTTCCTGCGCGCCCGGATCCCGGTGCCGGAGGAGATCTCGGTCGTCGGCTTCGACGACAGCCACCTCGCCCGCCTGGCCCACGTCCAACTCACCACGGTCGGGCAAGAAGCCCGCCAGCTGGCGCGCCGGGCCGTGAGCCGGGTCGTCGCCCGGCTGGAGGGCGGGGCGACGGACGACGAACGAGAAGTCGTCGTCACTCCACACCTCGTCATACGAAGCACCACCAGGGCACCTTGCCGCTCCTGACCCGCGCTGCTCCAGTCCCGGCTCGTTCTGGTCGAAGTTCTCCCGCGCCCCCAAGGACCACCTGCGGCTCTCCACCGAGGGATCCGCATGCATCCAGGCGGACGCGCGAGCCAAGGAGGCAGGCAAGTGGACGAACACGAACCGCTGTCCTGGATCGCACTGTTCGGACACCGCGCCACCTGGGGCAGGGAACGGATTGGCATGAAGTGGATCGGTCGGTCGCCTGAGGCCAGTGATCGGTGAGTTGCATGACGGCGCCGTGAGCCGCAAGTCAAGAATGCACACTGTTGCCCCGCGGGAATCCGGGCCCGGCTCACCTACCAGTCGCGGGCGGCGCTTCGGTGGACGTCACGCACCCGGCTCACGTCGGGGTTGGCATAGGCGCCCGGCTGCTGCACGAGGAGCAGGGTGTTGAGCGGCGATCTCCTGCTTCATGGTGGAGCGTGAGGCGGCCGCTTCGGATTTCAAGATTCCTGACAGAGCCGTTCAGTTCTACCGCTCAACACTCCACAAGAGCACGAGCAGGTGGGCGCGCGCTGCAACCCGAAGGTCAACTTGCTTGAACCGTCCCGCGATCCAGGCCGTGGCCTGGCCGGACATCTTGCGCCAGCGGGCTGGGTATACGCCATGGCCTACGACCACCGCACGATCTTCACGGGTCCACACATCCCCCGATGATCACGCGGTGGCCGTACCTCTGCCCAGCTGCACCCGACGCAAGATTGCGAAACCGGACTGGAGTACTATCGGCAACTGGACCGCCGAGCCGCATTGGAGTCCGCGCTTACCAGGCCCGCCCTTCGCCAGCCGACGACTCGTCAGCCGGCTCATCCGGCTCCGTGGCGATGCAGGCCTTAAGGCTTGAGAACCGCCAATACATCGTCGAGCGAAACGTTGACGGGGTCACTCATATCGGGGCCATCGAACGTCTGCCAGACATAGGACGCTGTCCCGTCCTCGCGCAGCGGATGCAAGTCGGCCAAGTCCGGATCGTCCCGGAAGCTGTTGAACGCCTCTTCGGACTCCCATTCAACGAGAAACAGAACCTGCCGTGGGGCGAGGTCGCCGGCCACGTTGTCCCGGAAACGGCCAAACGCCACCATTCGACCACCATATTTTGGAGCCGCCTCGGGCAAGCGGCTGAAATGCGCAAGGTACTTCTCCACGTCGGCCACATCGAACATATTCAGGGCGTAGAACTTCTTATTCTGCGAATTCGCACTCATTGTCAATACCCTTTCCGGTCTCAGGAAACTGGTGTTCGCCACTCCAGGCGGGCGCTGACTCCTACAGTCGGACATCGGCATTACGGGCGCTCGAGTGAAGACCGAGGTCGCGGTAATCTGAGCACAATTCCCGTGCCGCTTGGTACACCTTTTCACCCTCGCGCAACGCACAGCCTCGTCGACCAACGCCACGCCGCAGCCACTACTGGCGACGAACCGCCCAGAAAACTGCTGAATACATCACGAAACCACGCTGGAGTACCCGCACGGTTAAGTGTCGCGCAGGAAAGCCATCCGCACTCCTGATGAGGGGGTTCGGGACTCACCTGCCTCCACAACGGGAAACCGATCGGTTCCATCATCGTAAAACGATCGGTTTCCGCGCGCAAGTCCGGGCGGCGGCGATGCATGAAGGGGCTGGTGATTCGCACCCGGTTTGCGATGGGGCGCTACGGCGAAATCCGGCCGCGCCGCCACCCCACCCTGGCCGCCTGCCGCAGCCCTCGGAGAGCCGCTTTGATGCCGCCCTGCTCTTACATGTGGCAATTATCTGGTTTGCGGCATTTGGGAACCGGAGGGACGTCATGGCGGGGCGGACCCGACCACCGGCACGGCCGACGCCAACCTCGCGGCGCCAGAGGGCCGGGATTCCGAGGCTGTGGCTCCCGGCCGAGTACCGACTGTGTTGGCGAAAGCGCTCGACCCAGCTGTCGCCGCCCCCGTCGCACTCGTGGCCTCGCGAAGGACGCGTGGCAGGCCCTGGGCACGCCGGGAGAGGTGGCCGATTACGGGGTGGGCACGCGTGCGCAATGCTCGGCATGAGGCTCCGACCCGCCTCGGCGCACGCCTGCTGCCCTCCTTGAAATGTGCGCATCGCGCCGTCCGCAGCGACGATCCGACTCATCATCTGCGCGGCCTGCCCGGTCGGTCTCGCCGACCGGGCGGTCGAAGGCCCGAGCCGGGCGGAGCCGGTGGCCGTGGACGGCAAGAGCGCCCGCCCACGTCTTCCTCGCGATCATGGCGCACTTCGATGTGCTCGCGCGATGCGACCTGAGGCGAACC
This sequence comes from Streptomyces sp. bgisy027, assembly GCF_057710365.1. NCBI lineage: Bacteria > Bacillati > Actinomycetota > Actinomycetes > Kitasatosporales > Streptomycetaceae > Streptomyces > Streptomyces sp. bgisy027. The sequence continues at coordinate 99,299 of NZ_JBYIVZ010000034.1, read as the reverse complement.
GCCACCGCCCGACCACCCACGGGGCAGGCTGCGCCGCCCGGTCATCTGCTCCCGAAGCGGTCAGAGGTCGAGGACCAGGCGGCCGCCCTTGGCGCGAGAGACACAGATCATCATGGTGTCACCCGCGGCACGCTCCTGGTCGCTCAGGACCGAGTCACGGTGATCGATCGCCCCGGACAGCACCTTAGTCTCGCAGGTTCCGCAGATTCCCTCCTCGCACGACGTCATCACCGGTACACCGGCACCTTCGACGGCCTCAAGGATGGACATGTCCTCGGAGATCAGCAGCTTCTTGCCGGACTGGGCCAGCTCGACCTCGAAGCTGCTCTGCGGCCCGGCATTGGCGTCCTTCTTCGGGGCGAAGCGCTCCAGGTGCAGAGATCCGCTCGGCCACTTCTCGCAGCCGGCCTCGACCGCCGCGAGCAGCGGTTCCGGGCCGCAGGTGTAGACGGCTGTCTTCCGCTGCGGCTTGCCGAGCAGCGAAGCCAGGTCCAGCAGCCCGTACTCGTCCTGGGGCCGCAGGCTCACCCGCTCTCCGTAGGCCCGCTGCAAAGTCTCGCCGAACGCCATCGACGCTCGAGTGCGGCCCCCGTAGACGAGGCGCCAGTCGGCGCGGGTCGCGTTGACGGCTGCCACCATCGGCAGGATCGGAGTGATCCCGATTCCCCCCGCGATGAACAGGTACTTCTTGGCCTTCACTAGCGGAAAGTGGTTGCGCGGCCCGCGGATGCGCACGGACTCACCTTCCGCGAGCGCGTCGTGCACATAGCTCGACCCGCCGCGGCTCTCCGGTTCACGCAGGACCGCGACCTGGAACCGGGACCGGTCCCCCGGGTCCCCGCACAGTGAGTACTGCCGGACCAGGTCGGCTCGTAGCACCAGATCGATGTGCGCTCCCGGCTGCCATTCCGGCAGTGGACGGCCTCCCGGGTCGCGCAGCGTCAGCAGCACGACGCCTTCGGCCATCGTTTCCTTACGCTCCAACACGAGGTCGAGCTCGACTTCGGTGCCGAGAGTGCTCATGATCCGCCTTTCATTTCTCACAGTGATGAATCGGTGATGCGTTCTTCCACGGCCGGTCAGGACGGGAAGCAACGGCCGAAGTCGCCCAGCAGCCGGGGGGAGCCCTGCAGCTTGATCTGGCGCCGTACCAGTGCCCACGCCAACAGCGTGGGCTTGCTGAGGAATCGCAGCCAGGTCCGCGTATCGGCGGTGATCCTGAGATCCGGTTCACCGTGATGTCCGTCGGCGACATCGAGTTCGCGGTCGCGGATGGTCACGGTGATCTGTCGGGACTCCTCGCCAGTGAAGGTGAAGTGGTAGGTCGCGGACATGTCCTTGGCCTGTTCGCGCTGGAAGATCAGCGGCAGGCCTTCCACCAGGCCGTCGATGCTGTTCGCTCGCAGGCTCATCGCCACGTGCTTCGTGCGCTTGTTGGGGAACCGGTCGGCCACGTGCTGCTCGGCGTCGGAACCCTCGACGACGTAGACGGTCTCTTCCTTGTCCACCAGTGGACGTACAACCTGCGTCAGATGCGCCTTGCGATCGTCCAGCCAGGGGCCGATGACGTCCTCACCGGCCGGGCAGACCGACATGCAGTAGGCCGCTTTGTAGTTGGCACCGAAGGACAGGCTCTGCCACATCGAGGCGCTCTCGGCGTCACTCACTCGCTCCCGGTAGTCATGGGCGTTACGGCTTTCGGCGACCTGTTCGGCCCAGTCGCCGAAGCCACCCATGAACTCGCGGTAGTTGTGTGTGTAGCAGGCGGAGAAGTTGAAGTGGCCGTCGGAGGCGATCGCCCCGGTCGGGCAGGCCGTCACGCACAGCTTGCATTCCAGGCAGGGGTTGTACTCGATCGGCCGGGTGTATTCGCTGACCTCGGCGTCGATGAGGATCGTGCCCAGCAGGATGAAGTTGCCGAATTTGGGGTGGATGACGTTGCGGTGGATCCCCATCTTGCCGAGCCCCGCCGCCACGGCGACCGGCTTGTGCGAGACGACCCACGCCTTCCTGGGGAACTTGTCCATCTCCATCGGAAAACCCATCGCGGGGTTGATGGCCCGCACGCCCACCGCTTCCAGCTCGCCCACCACGTGCCGGCCGACCTCGTTCGTGTGGTCGCCGGTGTGGTGGAACTCCAGGTTGGCGACCGAGCGGGCGGGAGTGCGGATGTTCTCCCGGTTCATCCGGGACACGATGCTGATCAACGTCCGGACGCCCGGTAGCGCGGCGTTCAGATCCTCCCGCTGATCGGCGATGTCCGGCCGGTCGATCTCGACGAAGCCGACGTCGTCCGCACCCGCGTCGAGACACAACTGCCGCAGCCACGCCGCATCCAACGGCTCTACGGGGCGATCGGCGGTGCGGTCGCGCTGACGGACTTGGACGACGGTGGGATGGTCTTCGAGCTTGTTCCTGGCCATCGAGCGTCACCTCACGGGGGGGGGCGGGATGCGAGTTAGTTTCATGAAGCAACTCGACCCTAGCTGCCATGAGTTTCGTGAAGCAACTTGGATAGGCGTCGAGATGCGATCCATCTGTCGAACTCGCTCTGACACCTGGGCCGTTGAATCTTCTGCAGTGACGCGAGTGGAACTGCCCGACGCAGAGGGGAGCATCGGGCCGTCTCCGCGGATCGGCCCCCGGGCCCTCCGTCACAGCCACGCCGTCGTCCGCAGCTTCTACGAGTCTGGATCGAGATCGGCGAGGGCCCCCTGGCCGACCCCGTGCCGCTCGACCACGCACACCACAACCCGCATGAGCCGCTCCGCGCCGGAGGTCAGATCCACTACGGCCCCAAGGTGCCCAGACCCAGGCTCCGAGAGATTCCGGACGACTGCTGGAAGGAACCGTTCGGGCCCTTCAGTCCAACCGCGACCGCGCGATCCTGGCGCTGGATCTCAGCTGCGCCGCCCGTGCGAGCGAGATCCTCACGCTCCGTAGCGGATCTGACAGGCAGCGACCATGTGCAGCCCCGAGTTGAGGGCCCCGTTTCCCCCGGTGTTGAGTCGGTGGCGGGTGTTCTTCCCGCTGGAGGCGTCCAGTGGGGCCGTATCGGTATAGCTGGCGAAGTGGCGTTCGGCAGGAAAGCGGGCGACCTCGCCCACGTGCCCGGGCAGATTGGCGGCGATCACGGTCCCAGTCCGGGCAGTGCGGTCAGCGCGGTGCGGGCGGCCGCCAGGGTGTCACGCATCTGGGCCTCGACGTCACGGACCTGGCGGTCGGCGCGTCGAAGACTCGCGAGCGCGGGCGTCGGCCCCATCGAAAACGAGGCTGAGCTGCTGGGCCAGCAGGCCGGGATCGCCCGCGCCGCCCTTGGCGGCCTCGGCGCGGAAGAAGCCCGTCAAATCCTCTTTGACCCGATGTGCCGCCCGGCCCGCGGGATGGCTCCGATCCTTGAGCTCGATTTGCACCGCAAGGTACTGGCAGCCCTGGGACTCGGGCCCGCCCGCCCGCAACTCGACCCGCTCAAAGACGTGCAGAGTCCGCTCCCGAGGCGAACGCCCGTCGTCCGCCGCAGGCAGGAGCGCCGCCACGTAAGCGAAAAAGCCCCGCTCCAGGCTCGCCGCCAGCAGTTCGTCCTCGCTGTCGAACAGCTTGCACAAAGACCGCTTCGCCCCCCGCCGCAGCCCTCGCGGCGCCGCACAGGCGACCATGCAGTGCCGCACCTCGCGGGTCGGCCGACCCCGAATGTCGGCCGACCGCCTTGCGGGCGGAAACCGATCGGTCTACAGTTGAGGAAACCGATCGGTTTCCCCGGCGTTCTGCGGGGGTCCGACCATCAACGACGCACGACTCACCTGGAAGGACACCAAAATGCCACGCACCGAGTTCCCCGACGCGACGTACACGAGCACATGGAGCAACGGCCGCGGCGAGGTGCGGTTCTTCACTCGATCCGACGGCTCACGGCTGCGCTACTACACCGTGGGCACCGGCCCTGCCCTCGTGCTGATGCACACCGTGCGCGGCCAGCTGGACTACTTCCAGCGCGTGATCCCGCAGCTGTGGGACCACTACACCGTCTACGCACTGGACCTGCCCGGAATGGGATGGTCCGACATCGTCCCCGGCGCCCAGTACGAGGAGCCGCAGCTGCGCGCCGCGGTCGTCGAGTTCGTCCGCGGACTGGACCTGCACGACGTCACCCTGTCCGGCGAATCGCTCGGCGGCGCCCTGTCCCTGCAGGCATCCATCGACCTCAAGGACCGGGTCAGACGGGTCGTGGCCTTCAACAGCTACGACTACCCCCAGGGAGGCGAACGCGGAAACTGGATCGCCCGCGTCATCATGTCCAGCGTGCGGATGCCCGTGCTGGGCCCCGTCTTCGCCCCCCTTGAGCCGCGGCCCATCATTCGGGCAATTCTGCAGGGTGGCTACGTCGACAAAACCAGGCTGCCCGAGGACTTCCTCACCGAGTTGTTGAGGAGCGGCCGGCGCACGGGCTACGACAAGGTGTCCCGAGGAATCTTCCGCAGCCTCAAGGGATTCGACCGGGCCCGGGAGCGCTACCCGCGCGTCTCAGCGCCCGTCACCCTCGTCTACAGCGAAAACGACTGGTCCCGGCCCGCCGAACGCGATCGCGTGGCCAACGCACTGACAGACGTCCACCGCATCACCCTGCCCCACACCGGCCACTTCTCCGCCCTGGAGCGCCCCGACGACATGGCACGGATCCTGCTGGAGGCGGCCTCGGACTGACCCGTCAACCATCGCCGACCCCACCGCCCACCCCGTTGAGGAAACGACATGACCCAGGCCATCCCCCACGTCGTCAACCGCCTTGTCATCGACACCCACGACACCTTCGACGACGTCCGGCAGCGCTACGAATCGCTGGTACCCACCATCGATTTCGCCGAACTCGTCGAAGTGATCGAAACAGGTGACCTCACGCGGGTGCAGGCATACACCACCGAACACACACCCAATTCGTTCGCCAACTTCTGGACACTGGACCCCATGCCGGTGATGCGACTGTCCGGACACCAACACCGCGCCGTCACCTACATGATGGGAAACAACGTCATCGCGGAAACCATGTTCCGACACGACCCCGGCATCATTCTGTACGCCCCACTGCGCACCGCGATCTACGAAACCGCCCGCGGCCACGTGCAGATCAGCATCGACCAGCCGTCGAGCAAATTCGCCAGCTTCGGTGATCCCCGCATCGCCGAGGTCGGAGAACAACTCGACGCCAAACTTGCTGAACTGCTCCGCCTCATGTCGCTGCCGGTACCACCGGAGCTGATCACGGTCTAACCCCTATGCATCGGGTGTCGGCCGCCGGTTGAGGCAGCGGGCAGCGCAGCCCGCAGGGTTCCCGACAGACGGACGCGCCACCGCAGCGTCAACCTGCGGGGAGCAGATCTGGTGGTGAGCACATCTCGGGCAGAGCATCTCTCCGTCGTTCGATCGCATGCCACGAAGCCGGCGGGACATGACCCCGCCCCCGGCTCACGGTCGGTGCGTCGCGATGGCATACGGTGGCTGCTTCCGACTGAGCGCATGAGTATTGTCAACCAGCGTCAAAGATCAGCGGATATGACACAGGCTCTCCGTCCGGCCGTGCGGCTGCGGACGCGGTACGTGCCAAGAACGACTGGAACCGACCGCGGTGGGGATCGCGGACCTGGGAACTCAGCCCGCCCTCGACCAGATCGCCGGCCGTCTGGCCGGGCGCCGGCCGCCGCGCGCTGATCGTGCTGGACAACTGCGAGCACCTCGTCGACGCCTGCGCCGAACTCGCGGGCAGCCTGCTGAGGGCCGGCCCCGAGTTGCGCGTGCTGGCGACGAGCCGCCAGACACTCGGCATCACCGGCGAGCACGTCCTCACGGTGCCACCCCTGCCGGTGCCGGACGAAGCAGTCGAACTCCTGCGGGACCGCGCCACCGCTGTCCGGCCGGAGTTCCGGATCACCGATGCGAACTGGACCGCGGTCACCCGGCTGTGCGACGACCTCGACGGGCTGCCGCCGGCAGTCGAACTGGTCGCCTCACGGTTACGTACGCTCACCGGCGGCAGCCGGACCGCGCGGCCGCACCGGCGCACGCTGCGCGCGCTGATCGACTGGAGTTACGAGCCGTGCGACCCCGCCGAGTGGCTGCTGTGGAACCGGCTGTCGGTCTTCACCGGGGGCTTCGGCCTCGACGCGGCCGAGGAGGTCTGCGCCGATGAGGGCGCCCCTCCGCACGAGGTGCTGGACCTCCTCGACAGGCTGGTCGCCCAGTCCGTCATCCTGCCCACGGAAGCCGAAGGCCTGCCGCGCTTCCTCGCAACGCTTCGACATCCAGTACTGGAGCGACACCGGGCCGCTCAGGCTCAAACCGCTGAACCGGACCACCTGTATCGGAGACGACACTGACTTCGGCTGGGGAACCGAACTGGTCACCACCATGAGCTGCAACAAGGGCGAGGCGCGGTTCAACTTCCGATTTGACCGGGACCCCTGACCGAACGCACCGCTCATGGTGTTCTGGCCTCGATCGTTCACAAGTCCCCGTCAGCTTGCTGACGGGGACCCTGTTGTCTGTTGGTGTAGTTGGTCAGCCGGGGGCCGGAGGTACTCGGAGCCTGTCGCTGGCATGGGCGATGTCGTCGGTCCACGGCCGCCGGGCGGTGAAGCCGAGCCAGCGACGGCGCCCAGTGATCCGACCTTAGCGGCGGTGGTCGTGGTGAAGAGCGTCAGGCGGAGGTCGCGAAGCAGGCCAGCCGCAGTCCGTCGAGTTCCGTGAGGCGCAACTGGGCGCCGGGGGAGGCCGTTCCCTTCCGACGATCAGCCGCAATCCCGTGGGCCAGGAGGAGAGGTCGGGCATGTCGGTGATCTCCGCGGCGCAGACACCGGCGCTGCTCGGTGCCGCCGAAGTAGCAGCCGGTGTCCACCTTCCTCGCTGCCACCCGCGCGCCTCGATGATCTGGAACAACAAGGAGGGGGGTTGGCGATCCCGTCGAGGAACGTTTCGGATGTGAGGCCTACGAGTCAGTGAGTGCCGGACCGGGAAGCAGGTGAACGGCGTCCGGGCCCACCGCTTGTCCGCATTGGCTGCACACGAGCTGGTCCCGAACGCTGCCTCCGCATCCCGCATGGTTCGCGATCCGCGGAAGGCCGGCCGGATCCGCGGCGTGCTCATCGCCCCAGTGCATCAAAGAAAGCAACGCGGTAAGCAAGTCCTTGGCCCTGCTCGTCGGCTGATACTCATAGCGAGCGGGCCGCTCCTGGTAACAGACCCGATCCAGCAGCCCGTCGTCGACCAGCTTGGAGAGGCGGTTGGTGAGTACGTTGCGGGCGATACCGAGACTGTCCTGAAATTCCTCGAACCGGCGCAGGCCAAGCAGCGCGTCGCGAATGATCAGCAAGGTCCAGCGCTCGCCCACGATCTCCAGAGTCCGGGCGATGGAGCACAGTTGACTGTCGTACGTTCTGCCCAACATGCTGTGAATTTAGCACGTTGCGTCAAGCAACTGACAGCTTCGAGGGGTGAGGTCGCCCGCCCCGGGGCAGGCGGCGAGCACAGCGGCTCGGCCTGTGACCGACGATTCCGCGGAAGGTCAGCGCCCGCGTCGGGGCACCAGCGCCGCTTCCTCCGGATTCGGTACGTCACGCGACTGAGCCGGAACATCGGCCACTCGATCGACATCACCGCCAAGTACCGATCCGTCGCCCACCACGACGCCGCCGCGCGACATCGTGGAGTCAAACTTCACACCGCTCCACCCCCGAACGGAACGGGGGTGGGCCACGGCACTGCGCGGCGGTCACGCCACCGCGTTCAACAGGTCGGCCACCACCTCCGGCCTCTCCAGTGCGATGAAGTGGTGCGCTCCCGGCACCTGTGTGAAGTCGGCAGCGGGCAGCAGCCTCTTGTTGGCCTCGCGGTCCGAGGGCCGGGACCAGTCGTTCTCGCCGTAGACAAGGTGGACGGGGGCCTTGACCTCGGGGTAGCGGGAGCGCGCCGCGATGAGGCTGGGCATGTTCCGGTACAGAGCGCGGGCGACGGTCGGGAAGCCGGGACGCCTGCCTGACTGGAGGAGCTCGTCCAGGTAGTCCTCCCGAAAGGCGGTCTTGTCGCCCACGCCGCCCTGCAGGATTCTGCGCAGGACGGGCCTGGGCTCCTGCTGGGCGATCACCGGGCCCACCCCAGGAGCGATGATCCCGCCGATCACCACACGAGCGAGGACACTGGAGCGGGCGATGCCGTCGCGGTAGTCGTACGCGTTCACCGCGACGACGCGCCGTACCCGCTCGGGCAGGTCGGCCGCAGTGGTCAGGGCGAGCACCCCGCCCAGCGACTCCCTGACCAATGTCACGTCGTAGAGGTCGAGTTCGGCGAGAAGCCGCTCGACGCCCGCGCGCAGCGCCGGCTCTTCGTACGACGCTCCGGGCACGATCTCGGAATAACCCATGCCGGGCAGGTCGAGGGCATACACGGTGTACTGCTGCGAAAGCATCGGAATGAGGAAGCGGAAGTGCTCGGCCTGCGTGCGCAGAGTGTGCAGCAGGACCAGGGGGGGCGCCGGTGCCCGCCTTGAGGTAGCGCAGGGTTCCCTCGCGGCTGCGGCGTCCTGTGCGCGGGGCGAGGGTGTGGCTGGTGGTCCCAGGAATGTTAATGGTGGGGCGTGGCTCGTGGGCGGGCATCGCGTCGGGCTCCTTGGGTGCGAAGGGGTTACTTGGCGAGTTGGGGGTACAGGCCGGCCGGGTCGCCGGCGAGGCCTGCCTTGACTTGTCGGGAGATGTCGTCGGCGAGGACTTCGTGGGCGCCGGTCTCGATGCCGTCGAGGGCGAGGGCGGCGACGGCACGCGGGTCGGACTTGGGTGCGTCGACGCCTGCCGCGAGGTCGGTGTCGACGTAGCCGACGTGCAGCCCGGTCACCGCGATGCCGCGCGGCTGGAGTTCCAGGCGCAGGGAGTTGGTCTGTGACCACAGGGCGGCCTTGGAGGCGCTGTAGGAGCCGCCGAGCGCGATCCAGGAGAGCGCGGAGTGCACGTTGAGGAGGTGGCCGCCGCCGTTGGCCTCGATGACCGGTACGAAGGCGCGGGCGAGGAGGAGGGGGCCGTAGAAGTTGGTCTCGAACTCCCGGCGTACGTCGTCGACGGGTGAGTCGAGGAAGGACGCGCCGACCGAGGCACCGGCGTTGTTGATCAGCACGGTCACATCCTGCGCCTGCGCGGCGGCGGCCGCCACGGAAGCGGGGTCGGTGACCTCCAGCGCCACCGGGACCGCATCCGGGTGCGTCACCGTGCGCGGGTCGCGGGCGGTGGCGTACACCTTGCCGGCACCGCGCACGTACAGCTCTTCCACCAGCGCCTTGCCGATGCCCCGGCTGCCGCCGGTGACGAAGACGTTCGCGCCCTTGAGTGCGGTCATGACTGTGCCTCCACACATGAGAAACCGATCGGTTTCCATTACGGTAAACCGATCAGTTTCCGAGCGCAAGTCCGTCAGAGCCTCAGCTTCAGCGGGGCGTGCCGTATCCGTGGATCCCTGGGATGACGAGTTCTCCGCCTGTCTGTCCGGCCTGGTCGATGTCGGCGTCGCCCAGGTCGAGCTGGAGCTTGAGGTCTAGTTTCCCGAGCGTGTCGTAGAGCCACTCCGGGACGGTGTCGGGGGTGAGGTGGAGGCGGAGGGCTGGGGGCAGGGGGATGCCTTCGACTCCGGAGAGGGTGCCGGTCAGGCTCTCGACGTACATGGTGATGTGGTCGCCATGCAGCGTGGACGTCGAGCCGGGAGCTCCGTCGATGTGCTGGGTCTGCGGGCCGACGGGTACGGCCATCTTCAGGTCGCGGATCGTGACGGCCGACGCGGAGAACTTGAGCACCCGCTTGGGCCCGGCGGCTGTGTCCACGGTCACCACGCCGCCGAAGACGAGATCACGCAGTTCGAGGTGACTGCCCTTCATGTTCCAGGACTCGGCGGCGAATCGGCCGGCGCTCGTGTCCTCGGGAGCCTTGAGGTCGCTGGTGTCGCAGGTGGGGGCTCCTGAGCGGGTTGACTCCTTGGGCCCTGATGGGGGCGACGGGGCGATGGCCCGGTGGCTTGCGGTGGGTGATGCGTGAGGCATCGCCGGTGGCGGGTCGGATGGTTCCGTGGCCTTGGGCGTCGGAACGGCCAGGCTGGGCGAGGGGCTCATGTTCGGTGCCGGACCCTGCTGCCCGCTGTCGCCGCCCAAGAGGGAGCCGAGGAGGTCCGCGAGGCCACTGGAGGCGGCACTCGCGCTCGGCGAAAGCGCCGGAGTGGGCGTCGGAGCCGGGACGGGCGTCGCCCCCTCGTCGGCCACGTGATCCAGCGGCTTGCCGGAAGCGTCTCCGGTGGGGGCGCCGGGCGCGCTGGGAGCAGTGGACGGAGTGGGCGCCGCGGCAGGGGATGCTGTGACGTCGGGACGGGCGCAGTCGATACTGCCTCCGGCCCCTTCCTCGGGAACGGAATGAGCCACAGTGGCACTTGTGTCGACGGCGGACAGACGCTGACTCCCCAGGACCAGGGCGGTCGGCAGCGCGGTGAGTGCGAGTGCCTTCCCGAGCGGCAGGCGCAGTCGGGTCAGCGCGGACGTACGAGGGACGGCATGGTGGCCTTTCGGAGACCGGACGAAGCGGGGCACCACGGCCTCGTCGCGGATCTCAGGTGACTGGTCAACCATTGCCAGGCTCGCCCTCAGAGCCGATGATGCCGCCGGGTATGCCCTCGTCCACCGGACCCCAGGCCAGGGCGAGCAGTCCGCCCGTCGCCGCGAACAGCGTGCCGGCGAAGAATCCGCCGAAGTTGGAGATGGGCAGCGACAGCACGCCGAGGAAGACGGCCACGCATCCGGCGAAGAACCTGATGATCGGCTGGAACCACAGAAGTCCGCCGAGGACGATCAGTGTCAGGCCGATGGCCAGGGACCCCGCCCCCGCGGTGGTGGACATCGCCACGGACAGGGCGCCCAGGGAGAGGTTGAAGTACGGGAAGTAGATGATCGGCGCGGCGGCGAGGAGTACCAGCAGGCCCGCCCAGAAGGGGCGGGTGCGTCGCCAGGTCCGGAAGTTGTGGCGAGCGCGGGCGAAGCCGCTGTCACTGTGGGGGTGCGCGGGCGCGTCGGCGCTCGTCATGTGGCAGCTCCCAGATATCGAGGGGGGAGGGTGGCTGTGGGGGAGGGCGGAGCGAGGTCAGAAGCAGTCGTGGCGGCCGGCCGCGATGTTCATGTGCAGGCCCGACAGTTCGAACGTGCCCGCGCTTGTGGCCCAGACCGTCTGATGGGCGTCGATGATCTCCACCTTGTCCGCCTCCTGGGCGTAGCCGTTGGGATCGACCTTGTCCTTCGGGTTGACCTGACCCTTGGTCATGGAACCGGTGGCGACGCCGATGTCGACGTTGGTGAAGGTGCCCTTCTTGGCCTTGAGGCCGGTCATGTCGATGTACAGGTCCTTGGCCTTGACCGGCGTGCCCGACCCGCCGGCCTTCAGCGTCATCGTGTAGGTCCCGAGCACCGGGATGTCCACCGGCACGGACTGGCACATGTCTGTGACCCTCGCGTCCTTGATGGACGAGACGGCGACGGGTATGTGCTTACCGTTCTTGGCGATGTCGACCGTGGCGTAGTTGCCGAATCCGGTGCCGCTCAACTTCCCGGCCGAGACCTTGAAGTCGGAACCGGAGATGCTGAACGAAGCGGCCAGCGCGCCCTGGGCCATGGAGACGGCGACAGCCGCCGTGGCGGCCACCGTCGGTACCGCACCGACGGCGAATCGCTTCCAGTGGGTCTTGCCGATGCGCTGGGACATCGAGGCGTCCTCCATTGTCGAGGCGTACGTCAAGCCGTACGAGGTGAGTTGAGACCGTTGCGCAGAAGAGGGCACACCGGAGAGCACTCGATAGGCCCACTATCGAGCGAGGGCCTGATAGTGGCACTATCGAGCTCGGCGGGGCAACCCCGGTAACGCGATACTGGAGCGACAGTTGAGCGTGAGGGAGCGCATGAGGATTTCGGAGCTCAGCCGACGGTCCGGGGTGCCGGTGGCGACCATCAAGTACTACCGACGGGAGGGGCTGCTCCCCGAAGGCCGCGCACTGAACCCGACCACGGTCGAGTACGACGAGGAGCACCTCCAGCGGCTGCGTCTGATCCGTTCCCTCATCCAGCTCGGCGGGCTGTCCGTCGCCCGCACCCGGGAAGTGCTCGACGCTGTCGAGCAGCCGCTGGACGCGTTCGAGACCCTGGCTGTCGTCTACCACGCCCTGCCCGTTCCTTGCGCGGAGGCGAGTGGGAAGGGCGGCGAGGATCACGAGGACGGCGCCGAGGAGGCGGCATCCGGCGGAGCCGTCGAGCGGGTCGAGGCTCTCATCGAGAGCATGGGCTGGCAGATCTCCGACGTGTCACCGCACCGCCCGGCTCTCGCCGAGAGTCTCGCGGCGCTGAGCCGGCTCGGCACCGACTACACGGCCGACGACCTCATTCCGTACGCGCGGCTCGCCACCTCTACCGCGGACCTGGACTTCGCGCAGCTCGAAGGGATCGAGGACCAGATCGCCCTCGCCGAACGGGCGGTGGTCCTCAGTGTGCTGTTCGAGCCGGTCGTCAGGCTGCTGCGGCGGCTGGCCCAGGAGGACGCGAACCATCGTCGCCACGATCGCCGTGCGTGCGGGCGGGGGGAGCGGCCGGCGAAGTGAGTTCCCGGTGAGGTGCCGACAGGCCACCGGCACACTGCTCGCAGCCGGCCCGTCTTCGACGCCGTACGCTCTGGGCAGCTTGTCGGGCAGTTCGTTCCCGCGTCACACCCCGAGGGCATCGCGCTGTCGGTGTGGGGAACGGCTCACCGCTTGGTGTCCCTCGTGGTGCCGGGAACGAGCCACCGGGGCTGGTGATCGCCGCCTGCTGTGAGCGGGCGCTGGTTGAGGGGCTCGCGGGGTGACGTGATCCCGGGTCGGAAAGTGCGCGGTGCGATGCCCTGGTGCGGCAAGGCGCGGCACGGGGGATCGGCGCCCCGCTGAAGCGCCCCTCTGGTGGACGTCGGGGTTGGGCGCCCTGTCGCTGGTCGGCACGGACGACGGGAGTGCCGGCTGACGGGAGCACCGGGTGTGGGGCGCACCTCGGAGAGTAATGGGCAGGCGGGAGTCGGCCCGCAGTTCGGGCTTGCGTGGAAAAACCGATCAGTTTACGGTGTGACACTGATCGGTTTCTCGCCGCGGAGGCGAGTCGCGAACCCGGATCCCAGGAGTACGGATGACTGCCGCGCGCGACGCCGAGGAGCCACCGGCGGCCCCGGCTCTCAGGCTTCCGGCGAAGCTGGCCGCCCACCCGTCGGTGCAGGCCGTACTCGCCCGGCGCGGGACCGGTGACGCGGTCGCTCCGCCGGCGGTGATCGACGCGGCCTGGCTGCGTGAGCTGTGCCTGGCGGCCGGGGCGGACGATGTCGCCGCGGTCAGCCTGGACCATCCCGACCTGGCCGGTGAGCGCGAGTACGTACAGTCCGCCCTGCCCGGCACCCGCACCCTCATCTCGATGGCGGTCCGGATGAACCGCGACAACTGCCGCTCCCCCGCCCGCAGCGTGGCCAACCAGGAGTTCCACCAGACCGACGAACAGGCCAACCACGCCGCCCGCAGCGTCACCCAGGCGCTCCAGGACGCCGGCTACCGCGCACTCAATCCCTCCGTCGGCTTCCCGCAGGAGATGGACCGCTTCCCCAGCGAGCGGATCTGGGTGGTGGCGCACAAGACGGTCGCGGTGGCCGCAGGGCTCGGTGTGATGGGCCTGCACCGCAATGTCATCCACCCGAAGTTCGGCAGTTTCATCCTGCTGGTCACCGTCCTGGTGGACGCGGACGTGAGCGAGTACGGACGGGCGCTGGACTACAACCCGTGTATCGACTGCAAGTTGTGCGTCGCCGCCTGCCCGGTCGGTGCTATCGCCAAGGACGGCGCGTTCGACGGGCTGGCCTGCACCACGCACAACTACCGGGAGTTCATGAGCGGGTTCACCGACTGGGCGCAGACGGTGGCCGACAGCGAGGACGCGGCCGACTACCGCTCCCGGGTCAGCGATTCCGAGAGCGCTTCCATGTGGCAGAGCCTGAGCTATCCGCCCGGGTACAAGTCCGGCTACTGCGTCGCCGTCTGCCCGGCCGGCGAGGACGTCCTGGGCCCGTACCTGGACGACCGCAGGACGTTCATGGACACCGTGCTGCGGCCGCTCCAGGACAAGAAGGAAACCCTGTACGTGCTGCCGGGCTCGCACGCGCAGGAGTACGCCCGTCGGCGCTTCCCTCACAAGCCCGTCAAGGAAGTCACCGGCGGCTGGCGGCCCCCGGCGAAACGCTCCACGTCCACCGACCGGGAGACCCGTACGTCATGACTGGCATTCACCCCTTCCGCGTTCTGCGCGCCAAACCTCTGTGGATCGCCAACGGCGTCATCACGGGCGTACTCGCGCTGCTGTTCGCCGTGTTCTACGTCGGCGCCAACATCGACCCGGCCGATCACCTGACCAAGCTGCCCGTCGGCCTGGTTGACGCCGACAAGGGAGCCGCTGTCGGCGGCGAGCGGGTCGACCTCGGGGCCCGGATCGCCGAGTCGATCGAGAAGTCGACTGCGAACGGGGACAAGATCGACTGGAAGATGCTGGACGAGAAGGAGATGAAGGAGGAGTTCGGCAAGGGCAAGCTGTTCGGCGCGCTCGTCGTCCCGGCCGACTTCACCTCCTCCGTCCTCGGTCTTACCGACACCGCGGACACCACGACCCCGGCCCGCCCGACGCTGACGGTGCTGACCAACCAGTCCGCCGGCAGCGTAGGCTCCGGCCTCGCCAGGACCGCGACGACCCGGGCGGCCGAGAACGCCTCCTTCCAGGTGGGCAAGGACCTCACCGCGCAGACCGGAGCCCGGCAGGCAAAACTGCCTGCCGCGGCACGCGTCCTGCTCGCCGACCCGGCTGCCGTCACGGTCGAGGACGGCCATCCCCTCGATTCCCACAGCGGCCTGGGCATGACAGCGTTCTACTACGCGCTCACCCTCGTGGTCGTCGGCATGCTCTCCGCCAACGTCATCAGCGGCCAGGTCGACCACGCCCTCGGCTACACCCACAACGACATGGGCCCGGTCCGCCGGCACCGCCCGCTGATCCGGGCGACCCGGGTCCAGACCCTCGTCATCAGCAGCACCCTCATGGCCGGACTGTCCCTGCTGATGGGCACCCTGGTCATGGCCGGCGCGGTCGGCATCATGGGCATGGACGCCTCCCACCTGCCGCTGCTATGGCTGTACTCGGTGTGCGCCGTCGCGGTCGCCGGGATCGGCGCGCTCACTCTCCTGGCGGTCTTCGGCACGCCCGGCATGCTGGTGGTCACGCTGGTCTTCATCGGCATGGCGGTACCCACGGCCGGTGCCACCACCCCGATCGAGGCACTGCCCGGCTTCTACCGCTTCCTCGCGGAGTTCGAGCCACTGCGGCAGATCACCGCCGGCGTCCGCTCGATCCTCTACTACGACGCCCAGGGCGACGCGGGTCTGACGCGGGGCTGGGTCATGATGGCCGCCGGACTGCTCGCCGCCGCACTGTTCGGGTTCGGCGTACTGGGGTGGTACGACCGCAAGGGACTGCACCGCATCCCGGCGGAGCCGGAGCCCGAGAAGACCGCCGCACCTGCGTAACGGCAGGTCACCCCGAGACGGGCCACTACTCGGAGTGGTCCCGGTGTGTCGACCTGTTGGGGACGACAGGGCGCGCACACCATCATGGCTCGGCGACGGCCCTTCCCCAGGCCGTTGCCGAGCCTCTCCCCGGAACCTCCCGGAAACCGATCGGTTTTCATTTCGTCCACTTCGGGTTAACCTCGCCCTATGACCACCGAAGTGAAACTGAGCCCCAGGGAGCGACTGCTGGAGGCGGCGGCCGAGCTCACCTACCAAGAAGGCGTCAACATCGGCGTCGAGGCGCTGTGCAAGGCGGCGGGGGTGTCGAAGCGCTCCATGTACCAGCTGTTCGAGAGTAAGGACGAACTCCTGGCGGCCAGCCTGAAGGAGCGCGCCGCCGCCTACGCGGCGACTCTCCTGCCCGCGGCGGACGACGGCCGCTCTCCCCGGGAGCGGATCCTGCACGTGTTCGAGCGGGTGGAATCGCAGGCAGGGGCGCCTGAGTTCCGGGGCTGCCGGTACCTGGCCGTGCAGATCGAACTCAAGGATCAGAGTCACCCCGCGAGCCAGGTCGCCCATCAGGTCAAGGAGAACCTGACCGGCTTCTTCCGCGCCGAGGCCGAGCGGGGTGGGGCGAGCGATCCCGACCTGCTGGCCCGGCAACTGATCCTCGTCTTCGACGGCGCCAGCGCCCGCGCAGGCATCGGAGCCGACAAACTGACGGGGCTGGTCGCACCCACCGTGGCAACCCTGCTCGGCGCGGCAGGCGTGCGCTGACGCATCGCCTTTTCGGAGCGCCCCTCACCTCCCGGCGTTCATGGGAAGCCCGATGGCCGTCAGGGTGTTTCCCAGCATGCCGCAGGCGAAGAAGCTCGCGGTCTTGTCGGCATCAGCGCCCAGCTGCTGGTGCACGGTTTCCCAGATGCTCGTCCAGCCGGCCCGTACGACCTTACCGATCAGGTCATCACCTTGCGCCGCGGCGGCGTATCCCTGCATCTGCATCAGGAGAACTTCGGGGCGGGTCGACATCAGATGTGCGTGAGTGTCGGCCATCGCCTGAAAGGCCTGTTCACCGTCGTCCACCCCGTCGGCCGCCGTCTCGAAGGCCTGGCGGGTGTCTTCCACACTCCGCACCAGAGCTGCGACGAAGATCGCCTTCTTGTCCGGGAAGAGCCGGAAGAGATACGGCTGCGTGACCCCGACCCGCTTGGCGATCGACGCGGTGGCGGTGCCGTGGTAGCCCGTGCGCGCGAACTCGGCGATCGCCGCGCGAATGACGTTCTCACGCCGCTCCAGCGCACTGGTCCTGCCCATGACGTCATCCTTCCGCTTGAGGTTGCACGGTAAAACCGATCGGTTTACTGTAGTGGAAACCGATCGGTTTCGAATGAGTGCGGGAGTCCATGATGACGACAGATCTGCCGGTGGCACTCGTGACGGGTGCGTCATCCGGCATCGGGAAGGAAACCGCGCTCGCCCTGGTCGCAGCCGGATTCAACGTGGTCGGCACAGGCCGCGACACCTCACGCGTCACCCCGCTCGGCGGAGTGACGTTCCTCGACCTCGATGTCGCCCGTGACACTTCGGTCGCCGCAGCGGTCCAGGAAGTGAGCGAGCGGTTCGGGCGGATCGACGTCCTGGTCAACAACGCCGGCGTCGGCTCGATGGGTGCGGCGGAGGAAACCTCCGTCGCACAGGCCCGGTCCGTCTTCGACACCAACGTCTTCGGGGTCATGCGCATGGTGAACGAGGTCCTGCCGCACATGCGCGCTCAGCGACGCGGACGCATCATCAACATCTCGTCCGTACTCGGGTTCCTGCCGCAGCCCTACATGGCCGCCTACGCCGCCTCCAAGCACGCGATCGAGGGCTACACCGAGTCCCTGGACCACGAGGTCCGCGACCACGGGGTCCGGGCTCTCATCGTCGAACCCGCCTACACCAGGACCGGGTTCGAGGCCAACAGTGCGAAGCCCGACATCCCCCTGCACGCGTACGCGAAGCAGCGGCAGGCCGTCGACCGTGTGATGGCGGAGGCGGTCAGGGGCGGCGACGCCCCGGCCGTCGTCGCCAAGGCGATCGTCGCGGCCGCGACCGACAGGAAGCCGAAGCCGCGCTACACCGCCGGCCCCCTGGCCGGACGCGCACGCCTCCTGCGCCGACTCGCCCCCGCCGGGGTCTTCGACCAGCAGATCCGCAAGATGAACAAGCTGGCCGGCTGACACACGACAGCCACACCCCCGTGGATTCCGAACAGCTGACCCACCCCCACCAGACAGAGGACACCTTGATGCCAGAGCGCCATCCCATCCTGATCACCGGTGCCGCCGGCGAGATCGGCGGTGTGAGCCGCACGATGGTCGACATGCTGCTCGAAGAAGGGCACCCGGTACGGGCGTTCGTGCGCACCGACGACGAACGCGCGCACGCACTCCGCCAGGCCGGCGCCGATGTCTTCGTCGGTGACCTCCTCACCATCGCCGACGTGACCGCCGCACTGAAGGGGGTGCGGCGCATCTACTTCAGCATGAGCCTCTCGCCGTACTACACCGACGCCGTCAGCCTGATGGCCGCGGCGGCTCGGGCCCAGGGCGACATCGAGGTGTTCGTCAACATCTCCGAGTACGAGCAGTCGTTCATGACGTTCGAGAAGATGACCGCGCCGGAGGAGGAACGGCGCGCGTGGCTCGGCGGGCTCATCGCCGACTGGTCGCCGCAGCAGCGCGCCCACTGGGTCGCCGAGCGCGTGCTGGAGTGGTCCGGCCTGCCGACCGTCAACATCCGTGGCGCCATGTTCGTCGAGAACCCGCTGATGACCTGGCTGGCACTGGAACCGCTGAGCCGGGGCGAACTACGCCTGCCCTTCGGCGACCACCGGCTCGCGCCCATCGCGGGCTACGACGTGGCGGAACTGTGCGTGAAGATCCTCACCGATCCCGAGCCGCACATCTCCCAGTCCTACGACCTCAACGGCCCGGAGCTGAAGGACATGCACGGCTTCGCCGAGGACTACGCGGCCGTGCTGGGACGCCCGGTCACCTACGTCCCCGAAGACGTGGAAACCTGGAACACCACCTACGTCGACCCCGCCCTGGCCGCGCTCCCGCACACCGCCGAACACCTGAAAACCCTGACCCGGCTGATGGGCGGCGGCGGGTATCGCGGCACCACCGATCAGCTGCAAACCCTGCTCGGACGCCCGCCGAAGACCGTGCGCTGGGCGCTCGAGAACCACCCGCGCATCCAGAAACTGGCGACTCTTCTATGACATTGATCGCCTCCTGTTGGCCTGGACACGCGGGGGCGGAGCCGCCCCAGCGGGACCGCTAAGCGAGACGGCGAGGGTTACGGCCGCGTCGGCGCTCCGTACCGCCCTGAGAGCCCCCGGGTCAGTAGCCCGCAGATCTCCCCCCTGCGCGGTTGCCAGGTGGTTCGGGGGCGAGCGCAGCGGTGGGTCGGAGGGCACGTGTCGGCGCCGCCGACGAGGGATTGAGCGCGGGCTGCCGGGGCGCAACTCGCGTGGACAGGTCTTCGGATGTGGCTCGCTCGATCGCGCCGTGTGGTCGATGCGCCTTCCTGGCCGGTCGCCCGGGTGGCGGCGGATCAGCGCAGTCCGGCGAAGAGATCGTTCTCGGGAACGGCCGCGCCGGTGGCGTCCTGGACACGGAGGAAGGTCTCCATGCCCATCAGTTCGCCGAACCTCTCCTTGCCCATCTTGAGGAAGAAGATGTTCTCGCCCTGACTGGCGTGCGCGGCCAGCGCGTCGAACTTCTGGCCGCTGAACGCGGTCGTGTCCACCCATGTGGTGATCTCGTCGTCGGGAAGGCCGATCTCGGCCAGCGCGGCGGCCTCGGCAGGGTCCGGCTCCGGCATGTCCTCACCGAACTCGCGCATGATCTCGCCGAACCGCCGCATCCCCGAGCGGGGCATCGTCGTCCAGTACACCTTCGGCGTCAGCTCGGTCATCTCCAGCGCCGCCATCGTGATGCGGTGGGCCTGGATGTGGTCGGGATGGCCGTAGAAACCGTTCTCGTCATAGGTGACGACCACATCCGGCCGGTATCGCCGCATCAGTTCCGCAAGGCGGGCCGCGCCGTCCTCCACAGGGGTCCGCCAGAAGGATCCGGGGGCGTCGTTGCCCGGCCAGCCCATCATCCCGGAGTCGGCGTAGTCCAGCGTCTCCAGATCGCTGACCTTCAGGACGCCACAGCTCGCCTCAAGTTCGCGACGCCGCATTACGGCGACCGCCGCCGGATCGTGCCCGGGATCGCCGGGCTTGACACCTCCCGGCCCGTCACCGCAACCGCCGTCGGTACACGTCACGAGAACCGTGCGGATGCCTTCCGCCGCATACCGAGCAAGGACACCTCCGGTTCCGGTGGCCTCGTCGTCGGGGTGAGCGTGCACGGCCATGAGCGTCAAGGGCCGGTCAGCCATGAAACAGTCCTCCTGCAGAAATACATCTCTGTACGAGTGCGCGGCGGGCATACCGCGATCCCGGGGCCCGGGGCCCGGTGGGGTTGACGACCGTGTGGTCTCCGTGTTCCCCGCCCGTGTGGCGCCGGTCCCTCGGTCGATGCAACCGTGCCGACGGGACCGGCTGTTCCCGCCGCGGCGCTTGGCCTTACCGGCGTCTGCGGTTCAACGCAACGAGGTACAGGCGCGACCCGGTCAGCTTCTCTGCCGTGACCGCCCGTTCGTATGCTCCAGCGTTACTGGTCGGCGCCGAGCTGGTAGCCGGTCGCCGGGGTCCAGATCAGCGGCGGCCAGCCCTGCTCCGGGGCCAAGCACGCAGGGCGGCGAGCCGGAGCGGGCCCGACTGGGAGACAAGCCGCTGACCCTCACCCGCTGATGGAACTCCACATCCGCGGGTCTGGCCTCGAACAGCACGAACCGGACGGTGTCCGCACGCCGCCGGACGGCGTCACCCCGTCGCCATGAGGCGCGGGGCATGGCCTACTTGCTCGTCAGCATCCGGGCCAGTTTCTCGTCCATGTCGACCTTGCCGGTGTCCACGGCCTGCCCCACCCGGTCGAGCGTCGCCCTCACCCGTGCCACGTCTTCGTGCCCGGTTCCGCGCTCGTCCTGCGACAGTCGCGGTCACGCAGGCCCGGCACGCCCCGGCCGGCCGCTGCATGAAGGGGTGGCAGGCGGTGACCAGGGCTGAGTGCGGTGTCACTCTCGGTTCGGGAGCCGGGTTCGTCTCCCCTTGCCCCTCCTGGGCGGGCTGCAGGTCAGCGACGTGTTTTTCGGACGCCTGGTGTGCCGCCGGTGATGTCAGGCGCTGAGGGCGGTTTGCAAGGCGGAGGCCATCAGCTCGATGGCCTCCTTGGCGGCGGGTACCGGGCCTGTGTGCGTGAAGTAGTGGTCGACGCCTTCGAAGACGCGGTGGGTGACCGGAACGCCCGCGGCTTCCAGGGCCTTGGCGTAGGCGTCGCCCTCGGCCCGCAGGCGGTCGTACTCTGCGGTGATGACCAGGGCCGGCGGCAGACCGGCGAGGTCGTCTGCCAGGGCCGGCGAGACGAGGGGATGCAGGCGGTCGGCCGGGCCCGGGACGTAGGCGGCGGTGAAGATCCCTATGAGGTGGGGGTTGAGCAGCGGCTTGGCGATCGGCGACAGCTTGGTGGATGGGTCGGCGGCTTGGTCGAGCGGTGCGGAGTCGATGATCTGCAGCCGGGGCGAGAAGGTGCCACGCTCCCGTGCCGTGCGGCACACCGCGGCGGTGAGGTTGGCCCCGGCGCTGTGCCCGCCCACGGCGAGTCGCGAACCGTCCCAGTCGCCCGCCGAGCCGTTCTCGGCGACCCATGCGCAGACGTCGTACGCCTGCACAGCCGGGACGGGGAACGGCCTCTGTGGGGCGACGGCGTAGTCCACATTGATCACGACGCAGCCGGCCGTGGCGGCTATGTAGCGGCAGATGTGATCGTCCTGCTCAGGACGGCCCACGACGAAGCCGCCGCCGTGGAAGTTGACGTACACCGGGGCGGGGGTTGCCGTACCTGTCGGAGGGCGGTACACGGTGCAGGTCACCGGTTCGGCACTTGTCGGCACCTGGAGGGATTCGGTGCGCTTGGGGATGTCAGGGAAGCGCAGCTCCTTGTGTACACGGGTCATCACGCCGCTGAGCAGCAACTGGACACCTCTGGCCTGGATGCCTGGGCTGATGATCATGACCCCACCCGCGTTTCTGTAAGATTGAATTAACAGGTTTCCTGATAATGAGTCATCGCTTCGCGTCGCGCGATGGGCAGCGCAACACCGGCCGCTGTGCGCACCGCCCTGCGGCTGGCTGACAGATGCGCGGCGCACACCTCTACGGAGGTGGTGCGTGCCATGTACCACCCCGGCGGTGCGATGGCGCCCTACGACGCCTCGCCGTTGCAGCGCCGCTTCCGGGACGCCGACGCCGTCACCGCGAACATCCAGGTGAACGTGTCCATCTGGGAGACGACTGGCCGCGTACTGCTCGGCGAGTCGACGGACCTGAGCCGTCTCTGACAGGCCCCCGCTCAGCGACTGGTACGCCGACCTGGTGCTCACCACGCTGCCGTATGTCTTCTCATTCCCATGCGGCGGATCGGACGCCCGGAAGAGGTGGCGGAGCTGGTGGCGTTCCTCGCCTCAGACCGGGTCAGCTTCTGCACCGGGGCGGTCTACGACATCAGCGGAGGGCGGGCGACTTACTGAGAGCCTTGCGGGTCCACTCGGCTCACTGGCCGCATCGGGCCGGCGGACCAGTGAGGCGCGTTGCCCTCTGCCGGGGGTGAGCGGTGCCTCGACGCGCATACGTCCTGAACGGCTTGAATGAGGCGACCGACCGTGGTGAGCACGCGGACACCGAGAGGGAGCACGGCCCGCCTCCCCGGAGCTCTGTACGGAAGGGCCCGCAAGGCTTGCCGTGCGGGCCCTTCTCTGTCATCCCTTGCTTTTGCGGACGCACACGCCCTAGGGGAGTGCGTCCCGCCTCCCCGGTGGGAGATGGGTGGGAGACAAGTGGGAGATGATCATGGCGTGGTGCTGCAATCAGGCGCTAGGAAATGCTAGATGGAGCTACCTGTGCGGCCCGGGTTCAGCCCCCCGACTCGGCCGCGTGAGGACTCAGCACACCCACGCTGACCAGCACAATAATCACCACACCGAGCGCTACGCGGTACCACACGAACGGCATGAAGCTCTTGGTCGAGATGTACTTCATGAACCAGGCGATGACCGCGTAACCGGTCGCGAAGGCGATGACCGTGGCGAAGATCGTCGGGCCCCAGGAGACGTGGTCGCTCTCCATCGCGTCCTTGAGCTCGAAGAGGCCCGAGGCGAGGACCGCCGGGATCGCGAGGAGGAAGGAGTAGCGGGCCGCGGCCTCGCGCTGGTAGCCCATGAAGAGGCCGCCGCTGATGGTCGCGCCGGAGCGGGAGACGCCGGGGATGAGGGCCGCGGACTGACAGAGGCCGAAGATCAGGCCGTCCTTGACGTTCAGGCTCTCCAGCGACTTGCGCTGCTTGGCCGCGCGGTGCCGCCCGCCCGTCTCGTCGCGTGCCGCCAGCCGGTCGGCGATGCCGATGACGATGCCGACGACGATCAGCATCGTCGCGGTGATCCGCAGATCGCGGAAGGGTCCCTCGATCTGGTCCTTGAGCGTCAGGCCGAGCACACCGATCGGGATCGAGCCGACGATCACCAGCCAGCCCATCTGGGCGTCGTGGTCCTGGCGCATCTCCTTGTCGGTCAGCGACCGCAGCCACGCCGAGATGATCCGCCCGATGTCCTTGCGGAAGTAGATCAGCACCGCGGCCTCCGTGCCGATCTGAGTGATCGCGGTGAAGGCCGCACCGGGGTCCTCCCAGCCCGAGAACGCCGCGGTCAGCCTCAGGTGCGCGCTGGAGGACACGGGGAGGAACTCGGTCAGCCCCTGGACGAGTCCGAGGATGAGTGATTCGAACCAAGACATGAAAGTAGGGAGTCCAAGTGCTGATGGTGGCAAGGGGCGATGAAGGACACGCGTCGGCGGCGCAGTGATCGCGAGCGTCGAGGGGCAGCGTAGCGTCCCGCGATGACAGCTCCGGCACAGGGGCCGGGGCGGGCGCTCGCGACCCGCGCGTAAACCGGTGTTGACCTGCTGCGGGGCGGCCGCTTACGTTGCAGCCAGCGGAAAGCGCTTGCTGCATGCCTGCTGCGTTCCTGCAGCACGAATGCCTGTTGCGTTCCTGCAGCACGCGAAGCCGGTCACCCGTCGTTCGTCGTTCGTCGTTCCGGAGGAGTCCGATCACGCCCATGGCAACATCCGAGGCCCCTTCCGGTTCCGGCTCGCACCGGCCCCACCCCGCTCCGCTCGCCGGCCGCCGTGTCAGGGTCGCCGTGATCGGCACCGGCGCCATCGCGCGCGACTCGCACGTTCCCGCGCTGGCCGTGCTCGCCGAGGAGGGTGAGACGGAGCTCGTCGCCGCCGTCGACATCGACGCGGCCTCGGTCGAGTCCTTCAGTGCCGTCGCGGGCGGAGATCTCCACGGCTACACCGACCTCGACCGGATGCTCCAGGAGCAGCTGCCCGACCTGGTCGTCATCTGCACCCCGCCGACGCTCCACCGCGACCAGACCGTCGCCGCCCTGCGCGCCGGCGCCTGGGTGTGGTGCGAGAAGCCTCCGGTGCCGAGCCTCGCCGACTTCGACGCCGTCGAGGCCGAGGAGGGCCGGGACGGCGGCCCCTACGCCTCGATCGTCTTCCAGCACCGCTTCGGATCCGGCGCCCGGCACGTACGGCGGCTGCTGGCCGAGCGGGCCGTGGGCCGCCCGCTGGTCGCCCACTGCCAGACGACCTGGTACCGCGACGCCGCGTACTACGCCGTGCCCTGGCGTGGTCGCTGGGGGACCGAGGGCGGGGGCCCCGCGATGGGACACGGCATCCACCAGATGGATCTGCTGCTCGACCTGCTCGGACCCTGGAGCGAGGTACGGGCCATGGCCGGCCGGCTGGTGCACGACGTGGAGACGGAGGACGTCTCGACCGCCCTCGTGCGCTTCGCGAACGGTGCGATGGCGACCGTCGTGAACAGCGTGCTGAGCCCCGACGAGGTCAGCCGCATCCGCATCGACTGCGAACGCGCCACCGTCGAACTGACTCACCTCTACGGTCATCGCAACGCCGACTGGCGCATCACGCCGGCCCGCGACGTGCCGGCCGCCGAATCCGCCACCTGGCAGGACTTCGGCACGGACGTGCCCAGTTCGCATCTGGAGCAGTTGCGGGAACTGGTCGCGAGCATGCGCGCCGGACAGCGGCCGCGCAGCAGCGGCGCGGACGGGCGGACGAGCCTGGAGCTGATCGCCGCCCTGTACAAGTCGGCGTTCACGGACGCGACGGTGCGCGCGGGGGAGATCGGCCCCGGCGACCCCTTTCACTCGGCGATGCACGGCGGCGCGCCGGGCTGGGCGCCCGTCCCGGACGACCGGAGCGCGGCCGACGAGGAGGCCCTCGCGTGACCGGGCTGCGCATCGTCCACTCCTACGGCGACCGCATCACCGTGACCGACCCGGTCACCGGCGTCGAACTGCTGGCCTACGTCTACCGCGCGGAGGCGGCCTGGGAGGCGCCGAAGCCGTACGTGCACCCGCTGCGGACGCTCGCCGGTGACGTCGTCACCGATCACCGGCCCAACGACCACCGTTGGCACAAGGGCCTGTCGCTGACCGCGTCGCACCTGTCGGGGGCGAACCTGTGGGGCGGCAACAGCTACGTCCACGGGCAGGGGTACCTCGAACTCCCCGAGCGCGTCGGGTCGATGGCGCACGCCGGCTTCGACGAGGTCTCCTCGGCGGACGGCCGGGTCGTCATCGCCGAGCGGCTGACCTGGCATCCGCACAGCGGTGAACTGTGGGCCGACGAGCGGCGCCGGATCGAGGTGCACGACGTCGAGCCGGAGTCCGGCTCGTGGGCCCTGACCTGGACGAGCGCCGTGACGAACCGCCGTGCGGAGCCGCTGCGGTTCGGCAGCCCCACGACCGCCGGGCGGGAGATGGCCGGTTACACGGGCCTGTTCTGGCGCGGTCCGCGTGCGTTCCGCGGCGGCCGGATCGTCGCCCCGGACGGCGAGGGCCCCGGCCTGATGGGCGCACAGGCGCCCTGGCTCGCGTACTCGGGCGAGCACGACGGCAGCGACGGTCACGCGACCCTCCTCTTCGCGCACGCCCCCGAGAACGACCACGCCGGCGAGCGGGGCGCCCACCCCGCCCACTGGTTCGTGCGCGACGAGCCCTTCGCCGGTGTGGCCCCGTCCTGGGCCTTCCACGACGAGCTGGAACTCGCGCCCGGCGCCACCCTCACCCGTCGCTATCGGGTCGTCGTGGCCGACGGGGAGTGGGAGCGCGAGGAGATCACCAAGTACCTGGAGACGCATCCCTGGTGAGCGTCGGGGTGGCTGGTCCGACTCATGCCGCCGAAGTCCGATTCATGCCGCCGAAGGCCCCGCCACCGTCCATCCAGGAACCTGCGGATGGGCCGTGAGGTCCTCGTGGCGGACCGGGTCGCCGCAGGCCCGGCAGGTGACGACCGGGACCAGTTCGTTGCCGCAGACGTGCTCGATCACCATGGGGCGGTCGTCGTCGTGCCGCAGATGGCGGTCGCCCCATGCCATGAGGGTCATCAGGACCGGCTCCAGCTCCAGGCCGGCCTGTGTGGGCCGGTACTCGAACCGCTGCGGGCGCTCGCTGTAGGCCCGCTTCGTGAGGATCCCGGCGTCCACGAGGCGGCGCAGCCGGGTGGCCAGGATGTCGCGCGGGGCGCCGATGTTGCGTACGAGCTGGTCGAAGCGGCCGTTGCCCAGGCACACCTCGCGCAGCACGAGCAGGGAGTACTTCTCGCCGACGAGGGCCAGGGCGTCTGCGATGGAGCAGGGGCGCGGATCTTTGGTGGCGGCCATGCCGCTCAGTCTAAGGGGCGGGTTCGACTTTCCAACCGTATGGGTTTGATTTTCCAACCCTCCAGGTTATGGTGAGTTCGGATTTCCTACTCACTGGTAATCGCGCCGGTCACCACACCGGCCCACGCGCTGATCACCGCCCGGCGGCCAAGGAGGCCCGCACCATGCGTGACGCAGTCATCGTCGAAGCCGTACGCACTCCCCTGGGCAAGGGCAAGCCGAACGGCTCCCTCGCGCACGTCCACCCCGTCCAGCTCCTCGCCCACACCCTGCGCACCCTCGTCGAGCGCTCGGGCGTCGACCCGGCGCTGATCGACGACGTCATCGGCGGCACCGTCGACCAGGTCGGCGAGCAGGCCATGAACACCACCCGCTACGCCGCCCTGTCCGCGGGCTTCCCGGAGACCGTCCCGGCGACCACCGTGGACCGCCAGTGCGGCTCCTCGCAGCAGGCCGTGCACTTCGCCGCGCAGGGCGTCATCTCGGGGGCGTACGACATCGTCGTCGCGTGCGGCGTCGAGTCGATGAGCCGGGTGCCGATGTGGTCGAACGTGCCGCCCGGCAAGGACCCCTTCGGCCCCGGCATCGCCGAGCGCTACCCCGAGGGCCTCGTCCCGCAGGGCATCAGCGCCGAACTGATCTCCGCGAAGTGGTCGATCACCCGCGAGCAGATGGACGAGTTCGCCGTCTCCTCGCACCGGAAGGCGGCCGCCGCCTGGGAGCAGGGACTGTTCGACGCCGAGGTGGCGCCCCTGGACGGCGTCTCGCGCGACGAGTGCGTACGGCCGGGCAGCACCACCGAGATCCTCGGCGGCCTGAGGCCCGCCTACCACGACCCGGCGTTCGCCGAGCGCTTCCCGCAGATCGAGTGGAACGTCACCGCGGGCAACGCCAGCCCCGTCAACGACGGCGCCTCCGCCGTCCTCATCACCTCCGGTGAGACGGCGGCCCGCCTCGGCCTGCGCCCCCTCGCCCGGCTGCACAGCTTCGCCGTCACCGGTTCCGACCCCCTGCTGATGCTCACGGGAGTCATCCCGGCGACCGAGAAGGTGCTGCGCAGGGCGTCGCTGTCGCTCGGCGATATCGACCTGTTCGAGGTCAACGAGGCCTTCTCCAGCGTCGTGCTGGCCTGGCAGCAGGAGACCGGCGCCGACCTCGCCAAGGTCAATGTGCACGGCGGCGCGATCGCCCTCGGCCACCCGCTCGGCGCGAGCGGCACCCGGCTGACGACGACCCTGGTCCACGCGATGCGCGAGCGCGGCGCCCACTACGCGCTCCAGACGATGTGCGAGGCGGGCGGGCTCGCCAACGCGATGATCGTCGAGTCGGTCTGACGGCCGGGCCGCCTACCGGCCGGGAGACCGCTCAGCGGCGGCGCAGGTGGTGGCGCTTGCGCCAGGCCACCACTGCACCCGCGAGCGCCGGCAGCGTGATGGCGGCCACCGCGATCAGGAAGACCGGGGACGTGGGCTGCGAGGCCCGGGCGCCGGCGACGACGTACGCGCCGATGTTGGGGATCGAACCGAGCGCCGTGGCCAGCAGGAAGGGCAGGTAACCCATGCGGGAGACGGCGGCGGCGTAGTTCGCGGCCCAGAACGGCACGCCGGGGAAGAGCCGCACCGCCAGCATCGAGCGGAAGCCGTGCCCGCTGAACTGCTTGTCCGCCGCCTTCAGCAGCCGTCCGCGCAGCAGCGGGCGCAGCGCGTCCTGGCCGAGCGTCCGGCCGAGCGTGAAGGAGATCGCGGCGCCGATCACGGTGCCGGCCATGGCGGCGCCCATGCCCAGAGCCGAGCCGAAGAGCGCGCCCGCCGCGAGGTTCAGCAGCGGCCGCGGCACGAACGCCACGGTGATCAGGCCGTACCCCACGGCGAACAGCACCACCGCGACCGGCCCGCCGACCTGGGGCGGCCAGCCGTCGGCCAGGAGCTTGTGCGGCTCGAAGAGCAGCACGGAGGTGGCGGCGGCCGCGAGCAGCATCAGGAGCAGAGACAGCCGCGACCAGGGCGAGAGCAGCGCTCTCCCGCAGCGCGCGGAGAAACCCGCGGCCACGGGCGCCGGTACGGGCGCGGTGACGGCGAGTTCGCCCACGGCGGCCGGCGGCGAGGCCGTGGCGGTGCCCCCAGAGCGGGTGGTGGCATCGTCGAGCATTCGGCGACAGTAACCGACGAAGATGATTGATCGCCGTATGGTTCGTCTCATGGGCGTCACAGGTACGGGAACACTGGAAGCTCCGCGCAGTGCCCTGGCCGACACGGTGCTGGCGCGGCTCGTCCAGGCCTACGCCGAAGCGGCCGACCCGGAACGTGCCGTGGCCATGCGGGCGTACATGAAGGACATCGCCCCCTTCCTGGGCCTCACTACGCCGGTGCGCCGCGCCCTCACCCGCACCGTTCTGCAGGGCACACCCCGTCCCGACGAGGCCGACTGCGTCGCGGTCGCCCTGCGGTGCTGGGGGCTGCCCGAGCGTGAGTACCACTATTTCGCCGTCGACTATCTGCGCCGGCACGTGACGCGCTGCTCCTCCGGTCTCCTGCCGGTGGCCCGGCACCTGATCGCGACCGTCTCCTGGTGGGACACCGTCGACCTGCTCGCCGCCCACGTCGTCGGCGGACTCGTCACCGCCGATCCGAAGCTCACGGCCGACATGGACGCCTGGATCGCGGACGACGACCTGTGGGTCGCCCGTGCGGCCCTGCTCCACCAGCTGCGCCACAAGGAGCGCACCGACACCGACCGCCTCTTCGCCTACTGCCTGCGCCAGTCCGGCCACCCCGACTTCTTCGTCCGCAAGGCGATCGGCTGGTGCCTGCGCGAGTACGCCAAGACCGACCCGGCGGCCGTACGGGACTTCCTGGCACGCGAACGCGGCCGGTTCGCGCCGCTGTCGGTGCGGGAGGCACTGAAGAACATGGGGGTGTAGGGCCCGAACTCACCGTCCGCGGAAAACCATTCGACGTCGGTCAACGCGTCGACGATGATCGACCTCATGTTCCGGCACGCCTTCGTCCTCGCAGCATCCGCAGTCGCGGATGCTCCGAAGGCTGCCGTTCCGGTCCTCCTGGCCGCAGCCGACGGCGCCCGAAGCTGACCCTCTCCGGAAAGTCCGGCGGACCCCGCAGGGGGAGGGTCGGCAAGTCCTTGGGGTCCCCCTCTCCCTGGCGGAGACATCTGCAGAGACTTCGAGGTACAGCCATGTCCAAGACGGCATACGTGCGCACCAAG
The DNA here is from genome assembly GCF_057710365.1 of Streptomyces sp. bgisy027. Taxonomy (NCBI): domain Bacteria; kingdom Bacillati; phylum Actinomycetota; class Actinomycetes; order Kitasatosporales; family Streptomycetaceae; genus Streptomyces; species Streptomyces sp. bgisy027. Next base: position 69,558 of record NZ_JBYIVZ010000034.1, on the reverse strand, counting down.
CCGCATCTCAACATCGGCACCATGGGCCATGTCGACCACGGCAAGACCACCCTGACCGCCGCCATCACCAAGGTCCTCGCCGAGCGCGGTTCCGGCACCTTCGTGCCCTTCGACCGCATCGACCGGGCGCCGGAGGAGGCCGCCCGCGGCATCACCATCAACATCGCGCACGTCGAGTACGAGACCGACACCCGTCATTACGCGCATGTCGACATGCCGGGCCACGCCGACTACGTCAAGAACATGGTCACCGGCGCAGCGCAGCTGGACGGGGCGATCCTCGTCGTGTCCGCGCTCGACGGGATCATGCCGCAGACCGCCGAACACGTCCTGCTCGCCCGGCAGGTGGGCGTCGACCACATCGTCGTCGCCCTCAACAAGGCCGACGCGGGGGACGAGGAGCTCATCGACCTCGTCGAGCTGGAGGTCCGCGACCTGCTCTCGCGGCACGGCTACGGCGGTGACACCGCGCCCGTCGTACGGGTCTCGGGACTGAAGGCGCTGCAGGGCGACCCCCAGTGGACGGCGTCCATCGAGGCACTGCTCGACGCGGTGGACACCTACGTCCCGATGCCGGAGCGGTACGTGGACGCGCCGTTCCTGCTGTCCGTCGAGAACGTGCTCACCATCACCGGCCGGGGGACCGTGGTCACCGGGGCCGTCGAGCGGGGCACCGTGCGGGTGGGCGACCGGGTCGAAGTGCTCGGCGCCGGGCTGGAGACCGTGGTCACCGGCCTGGAGACGTTCGGCAAGCCGATGGACGACGCGCAGGCCGGGGACAACGTGGCGCTGCTGCTGCGCGGCGTCCCGCGGGACGCCGTCCGGCGCGGGCACGTGGTCGCGGCGCCGGGCAGCGTGATGCCACGCAGCCGGTTCACCGCGCAGGTGTATGTGCTCTCGGCCCGTGAGGGCGGACGTACGACGCCTGTCGTCACCGGGTACCGGCCGCAGTTCTACATCCGTACGGCGGACGTGGTGGGGGACATCGACCTCGGTGAGGTGGGGGTCGCGCGGCCCGGGGAGACGGTCACGATGACCGTGGAACTGGGGCGGGAGGTTCCCCTGGAGCCGGGGCTCGGGTTCGCCATTCGTGAGGGTGGCCGGACGGTGGGGGCGGGGACCGTGAGCGCCGTCTCGTAGGGGGGTGCCGGGTGCGTGGGGGACTGCGGGGCCGTCGTGGCTGGTCGCGCAGTTCCCCACGCCCCTTCGTGGCGCCTCCCCCGGGCACAATGGGAAGGTGAACGAGCCCATACCCGTCACCCGGCCCGTCGACCACGGCATCGCGAAGCTGATGCCCGACGTCGACCGGAAGCGGGCCTGGTTGCTGACCGTCGACGGGGCGCCTCAGTCGTACGTCGATCTCGACGAGCCGGAGTACCTGGAGTTCGAGTACGCCCGGCGGCTCGGGCACGTGCTGGACACCGTCGCCGAGGCAGGCCGCCCGCTGGACGTGCTGCATCTCGGGGGCGGGGCGCTCATGCTGCCCCGGTACGTGGCCGCGACCCGGCCCGGCTCGCGGCAGGACGTCGTCGAGGCCGACCGCGGGCTGCTGGAGCTGGTCGTCGAGCATCTGCCGGTTCCGGAGTCGGCCGGCATCCGGCTGCACGGCGGCGACGCACGCGCCTGGCTGGAGGCGGCACCGGACGACTCGGCCGACGTGGTCGTCGCCGACGTCTTCGGCGGGTCACGGGTACCGGCGCATCTCACGTCGGTCGCCTACATCCGTGAGGCGGAGCGGGTGCTGCGCGGGAGCGGTGTCTATCTCGCCAACCTCGCCGACGCCGCTCCCTTCGCCTTCCTGCGTTCGCAACTCGCCACCTGCGCGACGGTGTTCGAGGAACTCGCGCTGATCGCGGAACCGGGCGTGCTGCGCGGGCGGCGGTTCGGGAACGCGGTGCTGGTGGCCGCGCACCGGCCGCTCGACACGGCTGCCCTCGCCCGGCTCATGGCCGGCGACGCCTTCCCGGCCCGGGTCGAACACGGCGCCGCCCTGCGGGAGTTCACCGGTGGGGCGGGGCCGGTGCAGGACGAGGACGCGGTGCCCTCACCCGAGCCCCCCGACGGCGCTTTCAGTATCGGCTGAGCCGACCCGTTCGCCCGCGGACACGTGCTTGGTACGGCGGCGGAGGTTGCGCACGTCCGGCACGCACAGCACCGCCGCCGTGACGACGACCACCAGCGCGGCGCAGCCCCACAGTGCCGAGGTGCGCCCGAACACCGTCTCCGCCGGGCCGGCCAGGGCAGTCGCCAGCGGCACCAGGGCGACCGAGCCGAACCAGTCGTAGGCGGCGACCCGGGACAGTTTGTCCTCCGGTATCTCCTGATGCAGCACGCAGCACCCTCGCGAACGTAACCTCTTGGTATGGCTGACGACTTGGTACAGCGAGCGCACTGGGGGAACCTCGAAGGGCAGAACTGGGCTGGACTGGCCCGCTTGTCGACCGAGGAGGCCGAGGGTGAACTGTCTTCTGACGACAGGTTAGATGGCACCGCCCGGCCCCGGTTCATGACCGGCAGGGACATCAAGAGCACCGAGGAGCAGGAGAGGGACGGCCGCCAGTTCGTCGAGAGCCGAGGCGGACAGTACGTGTACACGTACATGGAGCCGGATACGTCAGCGTGGAAGCGCAGGCGCGTACGTCTGCCCGACGGAACCATCGGCTACCGCGTGGTCCGGCCCGTGTACGAGGGCGCGTTGGAGGACCTGAAGCAGGGCAAGGCCCCGAACGGCGAACGCATTGACGGACTGATCGTCTACGACATCGACCGTCTAACTCGCGACCCCCGCCACCTTGAAGACGCGATCGAAACCGTGGAGCACCAGCACCGGCCGATCATCGACATCACGGGCACCTTGGACCTGTTGACCGACAACGGGCGCGCCATGGCCCGCGTGGTCGTCGCCATGGCCAACAAGCAGTCCGCCGACACAGCCCGCCGGGTACGCCGCAACCACAAGGCACGCCGAGACCGGGGCATACCCGTGGGCGGGACACGCCCCTTCGGGTGGCAGGACGACAAGCGCACCCTCAACCCGGCCGAGGCCGAGCACATCCGCAAGGCCGCCAAGCGCATCATCCTCGGTACTGAGTGGCACGCGATCGTTGCCGACTGGAACCGCGAGGGGATCACCACGTCGAAGGGCAACCCTTGGACGTGGATCGCTCTCAGGGACATGATGCGGAATCCGCGACTGTGCGGGTACCGATCCCATGTCGTGATCGAGTTCGCCCCGGCGTCGGGCCGAGAGATCAGGCACCTCACGATCGCTCACGACGACGAGGGCAAGCCTGTAAAAGGGCAGTGGACGCCGATCTTGAAGGTCTCTGAGTGGGAGGCAATCCAAGAGATCATCGGAGATGGGCCGATGCGCGGAGGTGGCCACAACACCCGTGTCTATCTAGGCTCCGGCACCCTCCGCTGTGGCAAGGAGGACTGTGGCTCACCGCTGCGAGCGATGAAAGCAGCGCCGAGCCGAGGCAAACCCAAGGGGTACTTCTACTACGTCTGCCCGGCAAAGACGACGGGCAAGGGGTGCGGTGGGGTGAAGATCCCTGGGCCGGAGACGGACGACCTGATCAGGATGCTCGTCGTCGCGAAGTACGAGGAAGAGGCCAGCAAACGGCAGGCGGTCAAGGCGCCGCAAGAGTGGTCCAAGGAAGCCGAACTGGAGATCGTCCGAGAGGACATTGCCGATCTCAAGCAGGCCCGTCGTGCGCGGAAGATCAGCGCCGAGCGCTACTACTCGGATCTTGCCGAGTACGAGGCCGAGGAACAGCGGCTGAAGAGGGAACGTAACGCGTGGCAGCGCCGGACGCTCGCGGACCAAGGCGAGCCCGTGGACATGGCCAAGGAGTGGCACCGGGACGGGATCACCCTTGCCGAGCGTCGCTCGTACGTCGCGCGAACGCTGACAGCCTTGGTCGTGCTGTCTGTGGGGAGTGGGCGCCGAGTGCCCTTGCGTGAGCGTCTGGTTCCTGTGTGGGCCGAGGAGTAGCACCGGGAGGAACGAGAGCCCGTCACCTCGTACGGCGATGGTGGCGGGCTCCATCGCGTGTGCAGACGTCCACGCCCAACGCGGCGTTCATCCGGCGCCACTGAGCATCAGACCAGCCAGGGGACTTGCGCGCGTGTGCTCGTGCCCAAGCCATGTCCTGATCTTCATCAGCGCCGCTCGGGTGCCCCACTCAGCCGCCCCCTCTCAGCGGCCCACACTTCCCGGGCCATCTCGCGATTCGCGGCGAGGTCCTCCGCAACCCCCGCCGCCAGGAGCGCAGCGCCGGGGGTGTGGCCGGAGCCGACGTACCGCCAATTCCGTTCGGTGGCGGCGTTCGGGATGTCGGCGTGGCCCATGTGGTGGGCCCGGTCGGCGCGCAGTGCCGCGTACGTCGTGGAGTAGGCGCGCGACTTGGTGAGGATGTGGCCCCGGAAGCCGAGCGTGTGAGCCCAGGCGCGAAGGTTCAGGGGCGCGTACTCGGGGAGGCCTCCGAGGCGCCAGCAGGCCCGCATGAGAGCGCGGACGTGCTCGCTCACGGGTGCCGACTCGATGTCTGCCCAGGTCGTGAGCGGGTGGTCAGTGCCGGCGCCTGTCTCGCTCGCTCCCTTGGTGACGTACTTGGCCACGTACGCGGCCACCGCGTCATCATCTGGCCCGTCACTGTCAGCGCGCAGCGTTCGAACATCGAGTTGGGCGCCCCAGCACAGCTCCAGCTCACCAACGGCCGGGCTATAGGGCGTGCAGACCAGGACCCGTCCGGCCGAGGCACGAACGGCATCGGTCAGTCGGTCGACGCTGTCCCAGGCCGGGGGTTCGTCGTCGGGCCCGTCCGGGCCGTCGAGGCGGACGATGACGTGCACGTGGACAGCAGCGCGCTTCTGGTACTCGGCGACGCGGGCGAAGGACAGCCGGGCATGCTGGGCGAAGCAGGACTGTACGAGGCCGACCGAGGAGGCGAGGCGCCGCCGTACGTCGATGACGAATCGGTCCCACAGCTTGGATGCGTGTGCGTGCCAGAGCACGTGGGCGGTGTAGTCGTAGCAGTCGGCGCACAGCGGTTGGCCAACGACGGCAGCGTCCGGGGCGTGGACGGTGCCGCAGCCGAGGGACCGTCCGTGTTCGCAAGTGCCGCCGTCGCGGCGGGGACGGCATAGCTCCCCGGCACGGTGGACCGGGCCGAAGGACGGGGCAGTCAGGGTGACGAAGAGCCGGGGCCGGTGCCGGACAGTCGCGGGGACGTTCTTGCCCCCGAGCAGGCCCGCGCGGACGAGGTGGAAGGTGTCTCCGGCGTGGAGGCGGGAGCAGGCCGGGCAGACGGTGGCGCGGCGGTTGCGGCAGCGGACGAGGAGGCGTTCGCCAGGTTCGTTGCGGGTGTCGTAGTGGCTCAGGATCTCGCCGGTTTCCGCGTCCAGGGTGGTGGTCGAGCCGGAGAGGTGGACGGGATGGGAGCAGCCGCCCGTAGCGGTGATCTGCTCCAGCCAGCGGGCAAACTTCGGATCTTGGGCGAGGCGGATGGCGTCGCGATCTGCTTCTGAGAGCTGACGCAGGCGCGCCGCGCGGTCGAGGGCGGCGCGCCTGTCAGCCGGGGTGAGCTCCGGGGTGATGGTGGTGACCTTCCGGGGTGGGCCGCCGAGGCGGCACGGTGATTGGGTGGTGGCGCGTTGTCGGTCATGGGGATCGCTCCCTTGCGTGGTCGGCGGGGTGGGGTTCAGCGGATGGTGCCGGTGCCCCGGCAGACGCGGCAGCGCCGCAGCCGTCCGGTCCAGGTCCTGCGGGCGCCGTCGCCCTTGCAGTGGGGGCACCTCACGCGAGGCATGGGCATGGCTCAGGTCCCTTTCTCTGCTCAGGTGTGGGAGAAGCCGTTGATCATCCAGGTGACGAGTTCGTGGGCGGTGAGGCCCACGGGGGTCTGGCCGAGGTAGAGGCCGAAGAGGCCGACGCAGACCGCTTCCCAGGCGCGGACGTCGCGGGAGCGGACGAGGAGGACGGTGATGATTCCGAAGATCACCGCGAACGTGAACGCCGTGCCTTCGCTGATCACTTGTCGTCTCCTTCCAGTGCCGCGAGGGCGTGGGTTATGGCGGGCAGTTCCGGGGTCATGGCGGCGTGTTTCCGAGCCGTCGAGACGGCTTCCTCGGTCGGTGTGAGGTGGGAGCGGGCACGGTTCCATCCGCCGTCGGGGCCGGTGCAGACGGCCACGCCGCGTTCTTCCGAGGTGATCGACTGAGCGACGGCTACGGCGTCCTTGTTCAGGTCGCCCAGGGTCATCTCTGCCGTTCCGGGGTCATTGACGCGGTGGCAGATGCGGCCGCCGAGCTGGGCCCGCAGGGCGGTGACGCCGGGGCCGAGGTCGGAGCCGACCCGCTGTCCGGCTACGACCAGGTGCAGGCCGAGCGCCGCTCCGAGCTGGGCCAGCCGCAACAGCAGGGTGGAGCACTGTTCGGCTTCCGCCTTGCTCTCGCGGGTGCCGTCCGAGAGGTACAGTTCCGCGATCTCGTCGACGATCACGACGACTGGCACCGGCCGAAGCTTGTCGGGCAGTTCCCAAACAGAGCGGACTCCGGCCGACCTGCACGCGCTCATCCGGTCCTGCATGTCGACCACCAGGGCGGAGAGCACGGCGACCGCTTCGCGTCGGCAGGTCGCCAGCGCGCTTAACCGTCCGGCGAACAGGCCGAGTTCCATGCCGCCCTTGCAGTCGATGCCGACGAGGGCGACGGGCTGCCCGGCGAGTTGGGTGATGAGCCGGGCCAGCAGGGTGGACTTGCCGGAGCGGGTGGCCCCGGCGATCAGCCAGTGCGGCACGAGCCGCAGGTTCATGACCCAGGCACCGCCGCTCTCCAGGACGCCGATGAGCGCGGAGAGGAGTTCGGCCGGGGCCGTGGCGAGGCCGGGCCGCTGAAGCGGGTCCGTGGCCGTTGCTGTCAGCAGCACGAGCCCGCGTTCCGGGGAGGTGACCCGGACCGCGTGGACCTTCCACGCGTGCACCAGGGCGTCAGCCGCCTTCATATACGTCGCCGGGGTCTGCCCCGCGTGGAGCCGCACCGTCACGGTCAGGCCCATCCGGGTGGCGCGGGGGAACGAGAAGCGGGGAGCCAGCGGCCGCAGCGGATCGCCCTTGACCACCACATCGCCGAGCAGGCCGCGCGGCGGACGACGGGATACGGCGAGGTCGTTGAGCATGGCAACCTTGCGCCAGGTCGCCATGACCCGGCACGCGGTGACCGGGTAGCCGACGAGGTACCAGTGCCAGACCGGCCGATGCCGACGCACCAGGTCACCGACGACGAACGCCCAGGCCAGCGCGGCCAAGCCGAGGGCGAGCAGGATCGGCCCCATCACGCGTCACCGCCCTTCCCCTGCACCGGGGTTCCGTGAGCGGGCGTGATCGTGTCGGCGCGGAAGCTGACGCCGTTGCGGTCGCCCATCGACCAGACGAACGCCGTCAGTCCGGTGACCTTGACGACCTGGCCCGGCTCGATGCCCTTCGGTTCGCCACTGACGGCGATCTCGATGACGGAGATACGGCGCCCGTCCGGCCGCACTGTGACGGCCACGGTGTAGACCGGATTGCCGTCACGGTCCTTCTTCACCTCCTGTGTCTCGGAGTTGCTGAACTTCACCTCAGGCGCGTTGGCGCACCGCAGTACGCCGAGCCGCGCCGTGTCCACGGGAATGGACTGCATTGCTTTGGCCTCCTTGGCCAGTAGGGACACCAGCTCTGATGCTGACGTCACTTGTCCTTACGAGTTACGACTATGAAGTCCTGTACGGCGAGAGCGCAACTACTTATGCTGACGAGTGATGTCGCGCGTGCGACGTGACTACGACCTCAACCCGGAGATGCCGAGATGTCAGAGATCCAGCGCCCCGGAGCCCTCTACCAGCAGGTGGCCGCCGCGATCCGAGAAGCGATCCTGTCCGGCGAGTTCGAGCCCGACTCCCTTTTGCCATCCGAAGCCCAGCTCATGGCCCGCTACGGCGTCTCCCGCCCCACGGTCCGCAACGCCATCGCGGCACTGCGTGCGGAAGGCCTGATCGACGTCCGCCACGGCAAGGGAAGCTTCGTACGCTCCAGCGGGCAGCCCGTACTCACCATCGAGCGCCGCATCAGCCGCACCGCCGAGGGCAAGTTCGTCATGCCCAACGGCGACATCTGGCAGGAGGCCGAAGAGCCGAGCACCTACCGCACCCACACCACGAAGGCCACCGGCCGACTCCTCCAACTCGACGAGGAAGAAGCCCTGTTCGGATGCGACCGATTGCTCATCGATCCAGGCACCGGCACGCGTGCGATGCACCGCACGCTGATCCCCTTCGAGGCCGCGGGCGGCATCCGGATGCTTGCCGAGGAGCCCCGCACGCGCCCAGCAGCCATCTACCGCTTGCTGACCCAGGACGGCCGCAAGCTGACATGGACCGAGACGGTACGCGCCCACATGCCCCTGCCCGACGAGCGGACCGCCCTCAAACTCCCGGACGCGACACCGATCCTGCACATCGCCCGCGTCACCCACGACACCGACGACCGCCCGCTGTTCCTCGAAGAACTTCGCTTCGGCGCGGACCGTGCCGAACTCGCCTACCGGATCACCGCCGACAAGCAGTCCGCGCGACGCGCCCGCGCCTGACCAGCAACCGGCATCGGTCGAAACAGCCTTCACTTCCTCAAGGGCGCGCCTGCGGCGCGCCGGGGCGCCTGGCCGCCCCGGCCGGGCGTGCGGCGTGGCCGCCGATCCCGTCCGGACGCCCGACGCCCCCACCCGCAGCACGCTCAAGGAGTCGAGGCGTCGACCGGCCGTCGCAGGCCGGGGCGTGGTGGGCTGGGGGTCGACGGCCTCCGAGACTTTAGGCAGCTCCCATGGGGCGAGCCTCGAAGAACAGGGGGCCGATCGGGCTATTGCGGGCAGGTCCAAGGACTGCCCGATCCGCTGGCGAGCGTAAGGCCCCCTGTTCACTCGCCCCATGGCAGCTACCGCCCAAAGTCTCTGCGGCCGGCGACGTGCCCACGCGCACCGCTCACCAGCGGAAAAGCCCCTCACGCCGCACCACCGCCGCCATTCGCACGCGCCTCCAGGAGCCGGGCGAGCCGCTCCACCGCACCAGGCCAGCCCACGAAGCGGACAACCCCGCGCCCGTCGTCGTACGTCGAGCCGACGGCCCGTAACTCCGACAGCTCGAAGCCCGCAGCCAGAAACGCGCGGTTGAGCCGGTCGGCACTCTCCCTCGCGTCCCGCCAACCGGCGATGTAGTCGACACCAGACACCCAGAGCCCGAAGTCCGCGCCCGTCGCGTCGAGCCCGTCACCGATCCACTCATCATTAGCGCCAGTCACCGCGTCACTCCCGCTCTGGTAACAGATCGTCAACTCTCTTTGGCCCAGGGCGGATGCACAGCACAACGACCCCGGTACCATCAGGCACCGGGGATCGCTGTGTCCCCTCCCGGACCACCCCGGTTGCTGCCAGGCGCGGGGGTGGTCCGGTCTCGGTATGAGGTTGTGAGGCGTGGCCCCTGGGGCCGGGTGGGGATCCCGGCGGACAGTCCCGAGGAGCCACGCCCCGATCACCGGAGGATCTACCTCCGGCCCCTGACCGCCGCTCCCTCAACACGGGTGGGGCACTGGAGCGGCAGCCTGGAGATCATCAGGACGGGACGCGTCCGGCTCCGTCATCAAGATCGAAGCGGCACCAAACCGTCTTGCCTCCGCCTTGCTTCGGTGTCCACCACACCGCCGCCGCCATCCGCTGAGTGAGCATCAGCCCACGGCCACTGTCAGCCAGGACCGCCTCTGAGAATTCCGTCACCAACTCCGGCGAGTAGAAGTCACCCATGGGCAGCAGCGGGGGCGTTGAGTCCTCATCCGCAACCCCGATGAACAGCCACTTCGGGTAGAGCTTGAAGGTCACGTCGATGCGCCGAGCGCCGCCAGCATGGGCCAGGCCACGGTCCGGCACCACGTGATTCACGACGTTCCCGACCAGTTCCGACACGGCCAGCCGCGCGTCGTACATGACATCGTCCGGAACTGCACCGCGAAGGAACACGGACGTCGTGTCACGCGCAACGCGCCCCGTGCTGCTGCACTCGGCGAAGAGCGTCAGCGTCAGGAAGTGCCCGGAGGACGGATCCGGCACCACAAACCAGTGGGCGTATGCGTCTAACTCGCTGGCCAGGTCTTCCGGCCGCCGCACTCTCCTCGCACCCATGACACAGATCACCGACCCTGATCACGCCCGCCGAGGCTCTCCCGGCAGGGTGACCCGAGGCTGCACGCGATGCCTCTGCCGTCGCTCCCCCCACTTGGGGACCCCCCTCTTGGGGACCCCCAGGCCAATCGGGCACTTCCTGAGACCACTTGGGCCCCTCCACTGGGGAAAGCCCCTGGGTAGACTCGCCCGAAAGACGGGGCACGAAGATCGAAAGAGTAGAACGAACCAGTAGAGACGTCTGGTCAATCACGATGGGGAAGTGAGATGACCGTAGCCGCACCGACACCGGCCGCTCTGCCGCCTCACGTTCTGGAACGCGCAGACGTGCGGTCGGCAATCGCCAACCACGACTTCGGCGAAGTCTTCCGACTCGCCAAGATCCACGGAAACGTCAGCTACGCCAAGATCTCCGAAGCCGTCGGCTACAAGCGCGAGCACATCGGCAAGATGGCCCGCCCCGAGACCGACGGCATGGGCGTCCGCCCACGTATCACGCAGTTCCACAAGATCCTGGAAGTCGTGGACGGCCTACGCATCCCCGGCCATCTCGCAGGACTCTCCCCACGTCCGTGGGAGCTGGAGCAGTCGGCCAAGACCACCCAGCCGGAGGACCCGAGCACACTGATCGCGCAGGGCGGTGCAGGAATATGGGACATCGCCGAGATGCTGCGCCGCACCGAGATGTCGAGCATCAACAGCGCCGCCCTGGAGTCGATCGAAGAGGGCATCGACCAACTGGCCCGCGCCTACCCGTACGCCAATGCCGACTACCTGCACGAGCGCACCCGAAACGGCCTGAACTACGTCACCAAGCAGCTCGAAGGCCGCGTGACCCTGCGCCAGCACCGGGAACTACTCGTCGACGCCGGATGGCTTTTCCTGCTCAACGCGTGCGTCCAGTACGACCGAGGCCAGCGCGAGGCTGCCAATCTGAGCAAGGCCGCAGCACTCCGGATCGGTGAGGAGGCCGGGCACGGCGAGATCAAGGCATGGGCGTGGGAGATCGAGGCATGGTTCGCCCTCACCCAGAGCCGCTGGCAAGACATGCTCAACGCGGTCGAGGCCGGACACATGGCCGACCAGACACACTCCGTAGGCGTCCAGCTCTATGCCCACAAGGCCCGCGCCGCCGCGCGCATGGGAGACGCCCGCCTGGTCCGTGACTCTCTCGATGCCGGGCGCGCGAGGTTGGACCGACTTCCCAAGCCCGACCACCCAGAACATCACTTCATCATCGACCCGGACAAGTGGGACTTCTACGAGATGGACGCATACCGTCTCCTCGGAGACGACGAGCGCGCCGCCGCCCACGCCCGGTCAGTGATCCGCATCAGCACCGGCCCCGATGGGACCGAGGTCTCGCCCATGCGCGCCGCAGAAGCCCGCCTGACGCTCGGAGTCACCGCCGCCCGCATGGGCGAGATCGAAGAAGCCATCGGCATGGGCACCACTGCCCTGGAAGCTGATCGCAAGTCCCTCCCGTCCCTGCTTTTAGTCGCTGACGAGCTGGACAAGGAGCTACGTGCTAGGTACCCGCGCGAAGCCCGGACGCGCGACTTCCACGAACAGATCACGACCATCAAGCGAGGCGCCGCCAGGCCCGAGCTTCCCTTCTGACCCGACACCGCCGAGGCCCTCCTCAACAGGAGGGCCTCACATGTTCGCGGAGAGCAAAAGGTACATTCGCTGAGGTGTTGCACGGTCATCCAGGAGACGCCGAACACCTCCAGCGTCACGCCGGTCAGGAACATCACCGCACAGAGCACGGCGATCGGCACCGGTACGGCCAGCGCGGCGGAGGGCAGGGCGAGCGGGAAGACGCACAGGGTGCCGGCGAGCAGGAGGCGGCGCGGCTTCCAGCGGGTCATCAGCAGGGCGCCCGCGACGGTGCCCGCCCCGAAGAAGCCGAGCGCCAGGCCCCAGGGACCGGCCCCGCCCAGATGGTCCCGGGCGACCAGGGGGCCGTAGACGGCGTCGGCCGCGCCCACGACCGCGTTCGCGATGGAGAACTGGACGACGATGCCCCACAGCCACGGCCGTCCGGCGAACTCCCGCCAGCCCTCGCGCAGATCGGCGAGCATGCCGCCGCCGCGCACCCGCTGCGGTATGTGACCGACGTCGAGGAACGCCCGCATCGACCCGGCGACCGCGAAGGCCGCGGCGTCCGCCGCCAGTACCCAGCCGGGCCCGATCGCGGCCACCATGGCACCGCCCAGCGCGGCACCGCCGACCGCCGCGCCCTGCATCGCCATCCGGAAGACGGCGAACGCCCGGCTCGCCTGCTCGCCCTCGACCGACGACAGCAGCATGCCCTCGGCCGCCGGGCTGAAGAACGCCTGACCGGTGCCGCCGAGGGCGGTGAGCAGCATCATCTGCCACAGCTCGGCCTCCCCGGACAGGACCAGCACGGCGAAAGCCGCCTGCGAGAGGCAGTTCAGGGTGTTGGCCGCGACCATCACCCGGTGCCGGGGGAGGCGGTCCGCGACGGCGCCGCCGATCAGCAGGAACAGCACCAGCGGCAGGGTGCGGGCGGCGGCCACCAGGCCCACGTCGCCACCGTCGCCGCCGGCCTCCAGCACCGCGAACGCCGCGGCGATCAGCGCGCCGTGGCTGCCGAGGTTCGTGACGAACGCGGCGGCGGTCAGCAGGCTGTAGTTGCGGCCCGCCCAGGCGGGGCGGCCGGAGCGACGGCGGAGGTCGACGGGGGAGGTCACCGGCAGACTATCCCCGCCCCGGCGCCGATTTGCCAAACGGATTGCAGGTCAGGGGCTCGTCGAGGGCCGCTCGGGCCGCCTCCGTGTCGCTCTGGCGAGGGCGGCCGGGCAGCTCGCGCATACGACGCTCGTCACATCCTGCGCAGCCTGTTCCCAAATTCCTACTCATGGGTAACATGACCGTCATGAGCGCAGACCAGATGTCCATCGGCGAGATGCTCGCCGCCACCGTGCCCATGGCCCGGACCCTGAACCTCCAGTTCCTGGAGACCACGCCGGACAAGGCCGTGGTGGCTCTGCCGGACCAGAGCGAGTACCACAACCACGTGGGCGGTCCGCACGCCGGCGCGATGTTCACGCTCGGCGAGTCCGCCAGCGGCGCGATCGTGCTGGCCGCGTTCGGCGACCAGCTCTCGCGGGCCGTGCCGCTCGCCGTCAGCGCCGAGATCGCCTACAAGAAGCTCGCCATGGGTGCCGTCACCGCCACCGCGACCCTGGGCCGCCCGGCGGCCGAGGTCGTCGCGGAGCTGGACGCGGGGGAGCGCCCCGAGTTCCCGGTGACGATCGAGATCCAGCGTGGCGACGGTGCCGTCACCGGCGTCATGACCGTGGTGTGGACCCTGCGGCCGAACGGCTGAGTTCCGGCGGCACGTCGGTGAGCAGGGGCCCCGCGCGGGCCCCTGCGCTTTTCGTCCGGGACCGCTCCCTCAGGCGGCGAGCCGCTCTCGTCCGGCTCCGCCCTCCGTCAGACCTGCCACGAACTCCTTCAGCCAGGCTGTGAACTCCGCTCCCAGATCCGGCCGTTCGCACGCCAGCCGTACCACCGTGCGCAGGTAGTCGGCCTTGTCGCCGGTGTCGTAGCGCAGGCCGTCGAACGCGACGCCGTGGACCGTGCCGCCCGCCGCCAGTTCCTGAAGCGCGTCGGTGAGCTGGATCTCGCCGCCGCGGCCGGAAGGGGTGCGCTCCAGGACGCCGAACACGGCCGGGTCGAGGACATAGCGGCCGATGACGGCGTAGTGGCTCGGCGCGTCCTCGCGCGACGGCTTCTCCACCAGGCCCGTGACACGGACCACCCCGTCCTCGCCGGACGGCTCCACGGCCGCGCAGCCGTAGCGGTGGATCTGCTCCGGCGGGACCTCCATCAGGGCGATCACGCTGCCCTCGCGGCGGTCGCGCACCTGCAGCATCCGGCTCAGCAGGGTCTCGCGCGGGTCGATGAGGTCGTCGCCGAGCAGTACGGCGAAGGGCTGGTCGCCGACGTGCCGGCGGGCGCACAGCACCGCGTGGCCGAGGCCGAGCGGGTCGCCCTGGCGGATGTGGTGGATGTCGGCGAGCCGGGCGGGGTCGCGCACCGCGTCCAGTCGTACGGTGTCGCCTTTGGCCGCGAGGGCCTGCTCCAGCTCGAAGGCGTTGTCGAAGTGGTCCTCGATGGCCCGCTTGTGCCGGCCGGTGATCATCAGTACGTCGTCGAGACCGGCCGCCGCGGCCTCCTCGACGACGTACTGGATGGCCGGCTTGTCGACGACCGGCAGCATCTCCTTGGGCGTCGCCTTCGTCGCGGGCAGGAACCGGGTTCCGAGGCCCGCGGCGGGGACCACGGCCTTGCGGACCGTGCGGTCCTTGCGGTCCGTGCGGTCCTTGCGGGTTGAAGCGGGGGCGGGTGTCGTGTGGGGGGCGATCATGCGGCCCATGCTGCGGCACCCGGATGAGAGCGGGCCGAGAGAATGCTCGGAGCTTGCTGTGCGGTATGCGGAGTTGAAGATTCCGTGAATCGATGTTCCTTGCGTGCACACAACCTGGCGGTCGCTCCGGTTGCGATTTCGAAAGCCGGTACGGATACCGGCGGTAACTCCTTTTGAATTTCTCGCTTCTTGAACGTCGGTCACCGAACTTCTTGTTTCCTGTGCGTCGCTTGTGCGAAAGTGAGCGGCCCGATAGCCGGTCACCTGATGGCCGGCCCAGGTATGCACCAATCAGGCGCCTGCTTTTCCGAAGGACGTGCATTCCCCGTGCCGTCCTGCGGCTGGGAAGGAAATGGTTCAGTGCAATCCCCCTACCCCCCACGACCGCCGTACCCCCCACGGCCCGGGGCGAGCCCCGGTGAGTCCGACCGCGATCTCGTCGCGAGCCTGGGCGAGGACGGCGCGAACCCCCGCACCGTCGCGCTGCTGATGGCGCGACACTGGCGTGCGACCCACGACTATGCGGCCATCTGCCTGGCCGCCACGGAGAGTTCGGCCGCCATGGTGGCCGCCGCCGCGTTCCGGCGCGTGCTGCACCGGCCGGCTCCCGGCGCGCTGCGCCCCCAACTGCTGGTCGCCGTACGGGACATGGTGAAGGAGTGGGCGGCCGATGACGCAATTTCCGCCCTGCTGCCGGAACTCGGCAAACCGACCGGTGGGCGCGGGCTGCGGGCCGCGAGGCCCACGACGCCCGAAAGGCGGCAAATCGCCGAGCGGGCGTTCCGGGCCCTTCCGGGCGCTTCGCAATGCCTCCTCTGGCATACCGAGGTCGAAGCGGAACCGATAACCATACCCGCCGGTCTGCTGGGGGTCGACACATCCACCGCCTCGGCCGCGCTGGAGGGCGTGCGCGAGCAATTCCGCAGGGGTTGCGTCCGCGCCCACGGCGAACTCGCACCCGGTCGGGAATGCCGCTACTACAACCGCCTCCTCGACGTCCCCATTCGCCGCGGCGGCGCACTGCTGCCCGATGTCCAGCGGCATCTGATGGAGTGCCGCTACTGCCGGCACGCCGCCGAACAGCTCAGTCATTTCGAGGGCGGCCTGGAGGTGCTGCTCGCCGAGACGGTGCTCGGCTGGGGCGCCCGTCGCTATCTCGGCTCCCGGCCCGGGCGCGGGGGCTCCTCACCCACCGAGGGCGACCGCCGCCGACGGGGCGGACGCCACCGCCCGGCACGCCTCGCCCCGCCGCGCACCCGTGGCAGGGCCGTCGCCGTGGGTGTCGGTCTGACCTCCCTCGTCCTGCTGGTGACCGTGCTCACCGCCAAGGGCTGGTCCGACGAGAACGGCATCCCCGACGCACACGCCACCTGGGGCGTGGCCAGTGGCAGGACCGTCGACCCCGGCACGCGGTCCGAGCCCTCGTCCGGCGGCACCCCGTCCGCCGCCTCGGCCGAGGACCCCGTCGAGATCGCCCAGGGCAGGCTCCGCAACCTCGACGGCGGGCTCTGCCTCGACCTCCGCGCCGGCCGGGTCCGCGCGGGAGCGCCGGCCGAACTGACGGAGTGCTCGAACGCCGCGTCCCAGCAGTGGTCGTACCGGGACAACGGCGTGCTGCGCAGCGCCGTCGACCCCACCCTCTGCCTCGACTCCTCCGACGCGGACGCCGACGCCGGCGCCGACGCCGACGCCGACTCGGACTCGGACTCCGACTCGGACTCGGACTCCGACTCGGACTCCGACTCGGACGAGGGCACGGTCGTCCTGGCCGACTGCCTCGCCCACGCCGGCGAGACGCGCTACGACCTCACGGTCCACGGCGAGCTCCTGCTGCGCCGGACCGAGCGGCTGGCGGTCGCCCGCGGAAAGGGCGGCAGCGTGGTCGTCGCCGAACGGGACGGCTCCATGCCCCAGCGCTGGATGCTCGACGGCGGCCTCGCCGATGCCGGCGGAACGGAGAGGCGGGACAACGGTCTCCAGAAGGGCGACGAGGAGGGGCCGGGCGGCAAGAAGGGAGGCGTAGAGGAGCGCGGCGACAAGAAGGAACAGGACATCGCGCCGGCCGAGCCCGACCGCGGGTCCCCGCACGGCCCCATCCCCGAACCGCCCGGCACCGAGCCGGAGCAGGACGGGCCGCACCGGCCGGCCGAGCCCGCGCCGCCGCCGTACGAGACGCGGTACGTCCAGGCCGACTCCGGAGACGGGGCGATGGCCGACGCCCCCGCCGTGCCCCTTCCCGCCCAGGTGACGGACACGGTGACCCCGGTCGTCGGAACCGCGATGACGACGCTCGGCTCCGCCCTCCCCTGGGTGTGCGGCTGACGGACGCCTATGACAGTGGGTCTTGGGCTTTCTGCCGTAGGCGTTCGTAGGGGGCTGCCCGGCGCTCCGCCTCGACGGCACGCTCGCCGGACGCGGCAAGATCTGCGCGCAGGAGTTCGCCGACCGCACCTCCCCGCCCTTCGCCCCGCTGCACAACCTCGGCACCGACTTCGACTTCGGCGTGACCCATGCCAACGAGGTGCAGTACCTCTGCAAGCACTTCGGCCTGCGGACCCCGCCGAACGCCGAGCAGCGGAGACCGGCCCGGCAGCGTGCCGGCGCCGCGCGCCTGGCCCGCCGGCGGGAACGTGCCGAGCGCCACTGTGCACAGTGCGCATCGGTGCAACCTGTGGGACGCCGAGACCGTCACACAGAACAGGTAGGCTTCCCCGGCGCACGCTCACGGTCGAGCGTGCGCCGGGAACACAGGGTCCAGCACACGAGAGGAAGCGGCGTTGCACGTCCAGGAATGGCTCGAAACGGTGCCCCCGCTGGCGATCTATCTGCTGGTCGGCCTGGTCATCGGCCTGGAGAGCCTGGGCATCCCGCTGCCCGGCGAGATCATCCTGGTCTCCTCGGCGCTGCTCGCCTCACAGCACGGTGAGATCGACCCCTTCGTGCTCGGCGCCTGCGCCACCGCGGGTGCGATCATCGGCGACTCCATCGGGTACGCCATCGGCCGCAAGGGCGGCCGCCCCCTGCTGGCCTGGCTGGGCTCCAAGTTCCCCAGGCACTTCAGCGAGGCCCATATCGCGACGGCCGAGCGCTCCTTCGAGAAGTGGGGCATGTGGGCCGTCTTCTTCGGCCGCTTCGTCGCCCTGCTGCGCATCTTCGCCGGCCCGCTCGCCGGCGTGCTGCGGATGCCGTACTGGAAGTTCCTGACCGCCAACGTCCTCGGCGGCATCGTCTGGGCGGGCGGCACCACGGCCGTCATCTACTACGTCGGAGTGGTGGCCGAGTCCTGGCTGAAGCGCTTCTCGTGGCTGGGCCTGGTGGCGGCGGTCCTGGTCGGCCTGACGTCGATGCTGATCATCAAGCGCAAGGCGAAGCAGACGCAGCTCGCCCACCAGGAACCGGAACCGGTGGCCGCCGGAGACTGAAGCGGCCCATAGGAGCGCGGGGCTGCTTCTGACACGGGGGGCTCCGCCGCGCGGGCGCGATCAACCGCGACGAATCCGCAGACCGCGTGCGCCTACGCCCCGTGCTCTTCCCGGTGAGCCTTCGCCAGATCCGCGTACAAGGTGCCGTTGAGCGTCACACCCTGACGTTCCTCCTCGCTCAGCTCCCGCTTCACCTTCGCCGGCACCCCCGCGACCAGCGACCCGGGCGGCACCTCCATGCCCTGCGGCACCAGAGCCTGAGCGGCGACCAGGGAACCGGCCCCGATCACCGCACCGTTCAGCACGGTCGCCCCCATCCCGATCAGGCAGTCGTCCCCGACGGTCGCCCCGTGCACCACGGCGTTGTGACCGACCGACACCCGCTCCCCGATGTTCACGGGAAAGCCGGGGTCGGCGTGGAGCGTGCAGTTGTCCTGGATGTTCGACTGCGCCCCGACGGAGATCCGCTCCACGTCACCGCGCACCACCGCGCCGTACCAGACGCTCGCCCCCGCCTCCAGCGTCACGTCCCCGATCACCGACGAGGTGGGCGCCACGAACGCGGCCTCGTCGATCTTCGGTTCCCGGCCCCCGATACCCATGACCAGCGCGCTCTGCGTCATCGCCCTCTCCTGTCACCGACGTCGTAGACGAACCGTACGCCACCCGTTGGGGCGAAGATCACAGCCCCAGGAGGTCATAAGGGCGCCGCGCGCTCAGTACGGTGAGGCGGTGCCCAAGCGCAAGAACACGTTCTCATCCTGGCGACGCCGGCTGGCGCAGCGCGCCGTCCACGCGGGCTGGGCCTGGGCGCAGCGCACGGGCTCAGTGACGGCCGAGCACCCCGGCCGCTTCCGCTTCGGCTCGATCGGCGAGGCCACCCGACTGGCCTTCCCGCTGGGGACGGTCTTCGGCGAAGCCTGGATCCACCTCGGCTCCCACTGCATCGTCGGCGAACAGGTGACCCTGACGGCCGGGCTGATGCCCGACCTCGACCTCGGCCCCGAGCCGATCCTGCGCATCGGGAACGGCGTCGTGCTGGGCCGCGGCAGCCATGTCATCGCCGACACCACGGTCACCATCGGCAGCGACTGCTACTTCGGGCCGTACGTCTACGTCACCTCCACGAACCACTCCTACGACGATCCCCACGAGCCCATCGGCAGGCAGTGGCCGCGCATGGAGCCCGTCGAGATCGGCCCCGGGTGCTGGATCGGCACCGGGGCCGTGATCCTGCCGGGTGCCAGGATCGGACGGAACGTCGTCGTGGCGGCCGGCGCGGTGGTCCGGGGCAGCGTCCCCGACCACGCCGTCGTCGCGGGGGCGCCCGCCCGGGTCGTACGACGCTGGACGCCCGACGACGGCTGGCAGCCGCCGCTGCGCACCCCGGCGCCGCAGCCGATACCCGACGGGGTCACCCCGGAGCAGCTCCAGGCGCTGGCCGAGCTGGACGAGGAGACGGTGGCGAAGCTGGCGGAGCTTGACGAGAAGGTCGCGGGGCAGAGCGGGAGCGCGACCGGCCGGTTCGCCGAGGTGGACGCGGAGTCCTAGTCAGCCGGTGGCCAGCAGCAGCGTGCCGACCAGTGCGAGCCCGGCGCCCGCCGCCTGGACCGCACGCAGCCGCTCCCGCAGGATGCCGCGTGCGGCCAGGGCGGTCACGACCGGGTAGAGCGAGGCGAGTACGGCGGCCACGGTCACCGGGCCGTGATGTGCGGCGACCACATAGGTGCCGTTCGCCGCGACGTCGGCGAGACCGACGAAGCCCAGCGACGGCAGCGACCGCCAGGGGAAGCCCCCTTCGGGGAGGGTGGCGACGCCCCGCCGCGAGGAGGCGTACAGGGCCAGGCCGCCCGCGCCCACGTTCACCACGCGCTGGACGAAGAGCGCCAGGAACAGGCCGGTGATGGTGGTCGACGCCTCCGCGATCAGCGCGAACACCGTGCCGAAGCCGAAGGCCGCGACCAGCGTGAGCAGGATCGCCTGCCGCTGCACGGGCGCGCCCCGCAGCTGCGGGCCGCCCGCCAGCACCACCCCGAGCACGGCGACCGCGATGCCGGCGACCTGTAGGAGACCCGGCCGCTCGCCGAGAAGGAGACCGACCCCGACCGGGACGGCCACACCCACGGTGCCGAGCGGGGAGACCACGCCCATCGGGCCGAGCGCGAGCGCCTTGTAGAAGCAGATCAGGGCGATCGGGCCCACCACGCCGGCGGCGGCCGCGAACCACAGCCGGTCGCCGGCCTCGCTCCACGCGCCCGTGAACACCACGATCACGCCGAGCACCACCGCCGCGATCGCCTGCGAGACGACCACCACCGTCAGGGCCGGGGTACGCCGGGTCAGCAGTCCGCCGCCGAAGTCGGCCAGGCCCCACAGCAGGCTGGTGGCCAGGGCGAAGAGTGCTGTCACGGAGGCCTCGCAGTACAGTTCGGTGCACGATCGGGTGCACCCCACCGTAGTGCAGTCGGGTGAACTCTGTCATCCAGAATATTGGACTCCGCAACTTGGACGGAATGTGTCGGACCTCGACCTGCTGACCCAGTCCCTGGCGCGCAACGTCAAACACTGGCGCGCGGTGCGCGGCTTCACGCTGGACGTGCTCGCCGCCCGGGCGGGTGTCAGCCGCGGCATGCTCATCCAGATCGAGCAGGCCCGCACCAACCCCAGTCTCGGCACCGTGATCAAGATCGGTGACGCGCTCGGGGTCAGCATCACCACCCTGCTCGACTACGAGCAGGGGCCCAAGGTGCGGATCGTCCCGGCCGACCAGGTGGTACGGCTGTGGCACACCGACGCGGGCAGCCACAGCCGACTCCTCGCCGGGACCGAGGCGCCCGGCCCGCTGGAGATGTGGCACTGGCGGGTGATGCCGGGCGAGAGCAGCACCTCGGATCCGCACCCCGTCGGCACCGTCGAGATCGTCCACGTCACGGCGGGCGAACTGACGCTCACCGTCGACGGCACGGACTACCTCGTACCGGCCGGCGCGAGCGCCACCTTCGAGGCCGACGCCCCGCACACGTACGGCAATCAGGGCGACGTCCCCACGGAATGGATGCTCGCCGTCTCGGTGCCGCCCGCCCGCTGAGACATCGCCCCGACGGCCTCGGCGGTCCTGTTAGCGTGCGCGCATGGACGCACCCATCGGACACTTCGACGAAGCCACCCCCGCCCCGGACTGCCTCGACGAGCTGATCGGTCCGGTCGCCGACGCCGTACGCCGGTGGCCCGGCAGCGTCCCCGCCGACCAGATCGTCTACGTCGAGACCGATCCGCAGTGGGCCGACACCGCCGTCTTCGTCGAGCACTACGGCCGGGACCTGCTCGAACAGTCCGCGAACTGCGTGGTCGTCGCCGGCAAGCGCGGTGGCGAGACGACGCTGGCCGCCTGCGTCGTGCTGTCCACCACCCGGGTCGACGTGAACGGCGTCGTACGCCGCCAACTCGGCGCCCGCAAGGCGTCCTTCGCCGCCATGGACACGGCGACCGGCGAGACCGGCATGGAGTACGGCGGCATCACCCCGCTCGGACTGCCCGGCGACTGGCCCGTGCTGGTGGACTCGGCCGTCGTCGACCTGCCCTACGTCCTGGTCGGCAGCGGGCGCCGGCGCGGCAAGCTGCTGGTGCCGGGGAAGGCGTTCGCCGAGATTCCCGGTGCCGTCGTCCTGGAAGGGCTCGGCGTCGCGGTCTGATCGCCTCAGGCGGCCGTGTGGTGCGCGAGGGCCAGATGCGGATCCGCCGCGCCCGGCACCGGCGCCGGGTCCGCGTGCACCAGGGCCGCCGTGAGCCGCGGCACGGCGTGCAGCAGGGCGTGTTCGGCCTCGACGGCGATGGCGTGCGCCTCCCGCACCGTCGCCTCGCCGTCCACGACGACCGCCACCTCGGCGCGCAGCCGGTGCCCGATCCAGCGCAGCCGCAGCTCGCCCACGTCGCGCACACCCGCGACCTCCCGCAGCGCCCGCTCGGCCGTGTCCACCAACGCCGGGTCCACGGCGTCCATCACGCGCCGGAACACCTCGCGCGCCGCGTCCCTCAGCACCAGCGCGATGCCGGCCGTGATCGCCAACCCCACGATCGGGTCCGCGAGTTGCCAGCCCAGTGCCGCCCCCGCGGCGCTCAACAGGACGGCCAGTGAGGTGAATCCGTCCGTACGGGCGTGCAGACCGTCCGCGACCAGGGCCGCCGAGCCGATGGACCGGCCCACCCTGATCCGGTACCGAGCGACCCATTCGTTGCCCGCGAACCCGACGAGCGCCGCCACGGCCACCGCCGGGATCTGCGCCATGGGCCGCGGATCGAGCAGCCGGTCGAGGGCCGTCCACGCCGCGAAGGCCGCGGACGCGGCGATCGTCAGGACGATGGCGATGCCCGCGAGGTCCTCGGCCCGCCCGTAGCCGTAGGTGAAGCGGCGCGTCGCCGCGCGCCGGCCCAATACGAAGGCGATGCCCAGTGGCACGGCGGTGAGCGCGTCGGCCGTGTTGTGCACCGTGTCGCCGAGCAGCGCCACCGACCCGGAGGCGACGACCACGACCGCCTGCACGAGCGCCGTCGCACCGAGCACCGCCAGCGACACCCACAGGGCCCGCATGCCACGGGCCGAGGACTCCAGGGCGGAGTCGAGCTTGTCGGCCGTCTCGTGGGAGTGCGGCTTGAGGAGATGGGCCAGGCGGTGGCGGAGTCCGGCGCCGGTGGGGGAATGGGGGTGGGTGTGGGAGGCGTGCGGGGGGTGAGCCTGATGGGTCTGGTGAGGGTGGTCGTGCAGGTGTTCCCCGTCGTGCGCGTGCCCATGGTGGTGCTCGTGCTCGTGCCGGTCGCTCACGGGGGTGCCCTTCCGGTGCGCGGGAGTGGACGCGGACCGCCCACCACGCCATTATGTGCGTATGAGCGCACGCATGCACCTATCATCTGCGCACGATGCGCATCCGCGCACTCCGGGCGAGGAACAGTTCGCGCTCGCCGCCGAACTCCTCGCCCTGCTCGGCGACCGCACCCGCCTCGCGCTGCTGCACGCCCTGACGGCCGGCGAGGCCGACGTCACGACGCTCACGGAGGCGTGCGGCGCCGCGCGCCCGGCCGTCAGCCAGCACCTGGCGCGGCTACGGCTCGCCGGTCTGGTGAACACGCGCAAGGAGGGGCGCCGGGTGATCTACTCCCTCGGCGACGGCCATCTGCGCCGCCTGGTCGACGAGGCGCTGAACGTGGCCGACCACCGGCTCAGCGACCGGCCGCTGCACGACTGACCGGGGCGGCGCCCGGGACTGCCGCTCTCTTCGGTGCTCAGCCCTCCGTGTGCCTGCCCAGGTACTGCTCCGCGAAGGCCCTGGCGGCCGTGGGGGAGTCGAAGATGCGGCGGAGGCGGGCGAGCGTGGTGCCCGCGCGGTACGGGTCGCCCGACGACGTGCCGTGGTAGACCTCGGAGAGCCAGTGGGAGAACTCCTGGTAGTCCCACACCCGGTTCAGACAGGCCGTCGAATAGCCGTCGAGGCCGGTGCCGTCGCCCTTCGTGAGGTGGGCGACGAGGCCGTCGCCGAGCAGGAAGGCGTCGTGCAGGGCGAGGTTCATGCCCTTGGCGGCGATGGGCGCGGTCAGATGGGCGGCGTCTCCGGCCAGGAAGAGACGGCCGAACACCATGGGCTCGACGACGTAGTTGTGCATGTCGAGGACGCGCTTCTCGATCAGCCGCCCCTCGGTCAGCGGCGGTACGCCGTTCGCGCCGAGCCGCTGCTGCAGCTCCGTCCACACCCGTTCCTGCGACCAGTTCTCCGGGTCGTCGCCGGGCGGGCACTCCAGGTAGTAGCGGGTCACATCGGCGCTGCGCGGCATATGGCCGGCGAACCCGCGCGGGTGCATGCCGAACAGGACGCAGTCGGAGGACGGCGGCGCCTGAGCGAGCAGCGCCAGCCAGCCGATGCCGTAGTCACTGCGGGCGATGTGGGCACGACCGGCGGGCAGCGCCGCTCGCGTGACGCCGCGCGCACCGTCGCAGCCGGCGACGAAGTCGCAGTGCACGACCTGCCGTTGACCCGTGTCGGGGCAGATGTACGACACCGAAGGGTGGTCGGTGTCGAGGTCGTGCAGCTCCACGTCCCGGACACCGAAGCGTATGGCGCCGCCCCGCACGTCCGCGTACTCGCGCACCAGGTCCGTCACCAGCAACTGCTGTGGATAGACCCAGTGGTGAACCCCCGTCAGCTCGGCGTACCCGAGCCGGTAGCGCTCCCCGTCGAACCGGAACTCGCACTCCGTGTGCCGCTGCGCACGCGCCAGCAGGTTGTCGGCGAGGCCGCGCCGCTGGAGTCCGCACACCGCCCCCTCCTCCAGCACTCCGGCGCGCGGCCGCTGCTCGATGAACTCGCGCGTCTCGATCTCCAGGACCAGACAGTCGACCGACGCCGCCCGCAGGATGCTGCCGATGGTGAGACCGGCCGGGCCGGCGCCCACGACGACTACCGGAAAGCGCTGCGCGGGGCTGGAGTTGTGGTGGGGGGAGGTGGAAGTCACCCGAGCATTATGCGGGCGGCCGACCCGGCGGGGGAGGGCTCCGGAGCCGGGCGAGCGGCGGGAGGTTCGGTGTCGCGTCAGTGGCGGTGGGTTGCGGCGCCGCGCGGGTGGAGCGCCGGGCTCGGCTAGCCCAGGCGCGGTATCTCGATCGCCGGGCAGCGGTCCATGACCATCTCCAGGCCCGCCGCGCGCGTGCGGTCGTAGGCCGCCTCGTCGATGACGTCCAGCTGGAACCACACGGCCTTCGCGCCCTTGGCGACCGCCTCGTCGGCGACCGCGCCCGCCAGATCGCTGTTCACGAAGACGTCGACGACGTCCACGTCGAACGGGATGTCCGCAAGCGTGGCGTAGCCCTGCTCGCCGTGGACCGTCTCCGCCTTCGGATGAACCGGCACGATGCGTTTGCCGTACCGCTGGAGTACGTCCGCGACCCCGTGGGCCGCACGTCGCTGGTTCGACGACAGGCCCACGATGGCCCAGGTGTCGCCCAGCCCGGTGAGGATCTTGCGAACCGCCGCCTCGTCGCCGTACACCACGGGCCTCCTCCTGCTTCGTCGAAGCGTCGTCGTCTGTTGCCGGTCGTCCGCTTGCGGCCGTCCGTTCTCGTGAGCCACAACGGACGACGGGGCACGAGGATTCCCGGCACCCGCGACGCACCGGTGATCGCGGGCGCCTTCGCGGGACGGCTGTCCGGTCGGACCGGTGCGCAGTACCGTTCCGGCAGTGCGCACCGCAGGGGGTGGCGATGCCGGGGCACGACAGGGACGACCAGCGGAGTCCCGACCGGACCGACTCCCGCCACGCTGCACGCAAAGCGGTCCGGGTGGCTGCGTTCGACCGCGCGTGCGCCTACGCTCGCTCCGTGCTGCGCATCATCGACGCCCGAACCGGCGAACCCGTCGACGCCGCGCCCGCCCGCCGGGGCCTGACCCGCATCGAGGCGCACCCTGGAGGCTTCGACATCACCGCATTGCGGGTACTGCTGGCCGCGGACCTCCTCGTGCGTGCCCTGGAGCTCGGCGGCACCCCGGTCTGGGCGCTGCTCGACGCCGAGCAGGAGCAGGCGGAGCTCAGGACCGGAGCCGCGGCGCTCGGCATCCGCCCCTTCGAGGACGGCCGGGACGCCGCCTCGGGCCTGGGCGAGGCTCAGGTCATCCATGTCGTGCGGGAGGGCGGCGCGGAACCGGACGGCGTACGGGTCGCCGTCGCGTCGGCGCACTCGGAGGCGCCCTCCGGGGACGCCGAGCCCGCCGCGCTGCGTCTCGCGCTGCTCGCCCGGCGCAGAAGCGTGCCCGTACAGCTCGACGCGGCCGCTCTCGCCGACGCCCAGGACACCCTGGTGCGCTGGCGCCAGGCCGTCGCGGGCTGGGCGCGGCAGCCGTCGCGGCCCATCCCGGACGAGGTGCGCGCGGAGCTGCGCACCGCGTGGGAGGACGACCTCGACCTGCCCGGTGTGCTCGGGGTGCTGCGCTGGGTGGAGAGCGCGCCCGACCTGCCGGACGGTGCCCGGTTCGAGACCTACGCCTACGCCGACCGCCTGCTCGGCCTCGACCTCACCCACGACCTGGGAGCCCCGTCGTGACCGCACACTTCGGAGCGGGCCCGTTGCGCCGCCTGGTCGTCCTGCGGCACGCGAAGTCGGCCTGGCCGGACGGTGTCGCCGACCACGAACGGCCCCTCGGCCCGCGCGGCCGAAGGGACGCTCCCGTCGCGGGCCGGACGATCGCCGACGCCGACTGCCTGCCGGACCTCGCCGTGTGCTCCACCGCCCTGCGCACCCGGCAGACCTGGGAACTGGCCTCCGCCCAATGGGGCACACCGCCACCGGTGCGCCACGACCCGCGCGTGTACGCCGCCGACGTCTCCGAACTCCTGGAGGTCGTGCACGAGGCGCCGCCCGAGGTCGGGACCCTGCTCCTGATCGGGCACAACCCCGGCCTGGAGGACCTCGTCCTCGAACTCGCCGGGGACGGCCTCGACGACACCCTCGACGAGGTCCGCACGAAGTTCCCCACATCGGCGATCGCCGTCCTCGCCTGGCACGGCACCACCTGGCAGGCCCTCGCCCCCGGCACGGCGCTGCTGACGGGCGTGATGGTGCCGCGCGGCAAGAAGGAGTGAGCCGGCGGCGGGCACGCGCGTGTGCCCGCACCTCCCGCGCGGGCGGCCGGGGACCCTGCGCATAGGCTGGCCGGATGGAGGACGAGTACCGCACAGTCGCCCACGCGGGCGTGCACGAGACCGAGGTCAACCGCTCACGCTTCCTCTGTGCGCTCGCCCCGGCGGCCACCGAACAGGAGGCCCAGGACTTCCTCGCCGCCGTCCGCAAGGAGCACGCGGACGCCACCCACAACTGCTGGGCCTACGTCATCGGCGCCGACGCCGCCGTCCAGAAGGCGAGCGACGACGGCGAACCGGGCGGCACGGCCGGCGTCCCCATGCTGCAGATGCTGCTGCGCCGCGACATGCGGTACGTCGTCGCCGTCGTCACCCGCTACTACGGCGGCGTCAAGCTCGGCGCGGGCGGACTGATCCGGGCCTACGGCGGAGCGGTCGGTGAGGCGCTGGACGCGCTCGGCACGATCACCCGGCGCCGCTTCCGGCTGGCCACCGTCACCGTCGACCACCAGCGCGCCGGCAAGGTGGAGAACGATCTGCGGTCGACCGGGCGCGAGGTGCGGGAGGTGCGCTACGCGGAGGAGGTCACCATCGAGATCGGCCTGCCGGACGCCGACGTGGAGGCGTTCCGGGCCTGGCTCGCGGACGTGACGGCGGGGTCGGCCGGGTTCGAGCTCGGGGGAGAGGCGTACGGGGACGCGTGACGTATCGGGCAAGCAGGGCATAGTTGGTCAAGTCCGCGCCCTGGGCAGGTGGGTGCAGGAACGTTCATGACGGGGCGATACGGGAGTAACCGTCCGTGCTGTCAGACCCGGCCGTTAGTCTCGGGGATCATGAGACTGCTGCACACTTCCGACTGGCATCTCGGCAGGGCGTTCCACCGGGTCAACATGCTCGGCGCCCAGGCCGGATTCATCGGCCACCTCGTCACGACCGTGCGTGAGCGCGGCGTCGACGCGGTGGTCGTGTCGGGAGACGTGTACGACCGGGCGGTGCCGCCGCTCGCCGCGGTCGAGCTGTTCGACGACGCCCTGCACCGGCTCGCCGACCTCGGTGTGCCGACGGTGATGATCTCCGGCAACCACGACTCGGCCCGCCGGCTCGGCGTGGGCGCCGGGCTGATCGGGCGCGCGGGCATCCATCTGCGGACCGACGCGTCGGCGTGCGGCACACCGGTCGTGCTCCGGGACGACTTCGGCGACGTGGCCTTCTACGGCCTGCCCTATCTCGAACCCGCCCTGGTGAAGGACGAGTTCGGCGTCGAGAAGCCCGGACACGAGGCGGTCCTCGCCGCCGCCATGGACCGTGTGCGCGCCGACCTCGCCTCGCGCGGGCGGGGTACCCGGTCGGTCGTTCTCGCGCATGCCTTCGTCACCGGAGGCGAGGCCAGCGACAGCGAGCGCGACATCACCGTGGGTGGAGTCGCGGCGGTACCCGCCGGAGTCTTCGACGGCGTCGACTACGCGGCGCTGGGCCATCTGCACGGCTGCCAGACCATCACCGAACGCGTCCGCTACTCCGGCTCGCCGCTGCCGTACTCCTTCTCGGAGGCCGACCACCGCAAGAGCATGTGGCTCGTCGACCTGGACGCCGACGGTGCGGTCACGGCCGAGCGCGTCGACTGCCCGGTGCCGCGCTCGCTGGCCAGGATCCGCGGGACGCTGGAGGTACTGCTCGCCGATCCCGGGCTCGCCCGGCACGAGGAGGCGTGGGTCGAGGCGACGCTCACGGACGCGGTGCGCCCGGCGGACCCCATGGCCCGCCTCGCGGAACGCTTCCCGCACACGCTCAGCCTCGCCTTCGCCCCCGAGCGGGCGCCGGAGGACCCCGACGTGTCCTACGCCCAGCGGCTCGCGGACCGCAGCGACCAGGAGATCGCGGAGGACTTCGTGGCCCATGTGCGCGGTGCCGGACCCGACGAGCACGAACAGGGTGTCCTGCGTGACGCGTTCGACGCGGTGCGGGCCGACGAGACCGTACGGGAGGTGGCGCGATGAGGCTGCACCGCCTCGACATGACGGCGTTCGGCCCCTTCGGCGGCTCCCAGACCGTCGACTTCGACGCGCTGTCGCTGGCCGGCCTGTTCCTGCTCCACGGCCCCACCGGCGCCGGCAAGACCTCCGTCCTGGACGCCGTCTGCTACGCGCTCTACGGCTCCGTGCCGGGCGCCCGGCAGAGCGGCCAGGGCACGACCCTGCGCAGCGACCACGCCGCGGCCGGCACCCGCACCGAGGTCCGCCTCGAACTGACCGTCGCCGGACGCCGGTTGGAGGTCACCCGGCAGCCGCCCTGGGAGCGCCCGAAGAAGCGCGGCTCGGGCACCACGCTCGACAAGGCCCAGACCTGGCTGCGCGAGTACGACGCACAGGCCGGGACCTGGAAGGACCTCAGCCGCTCGCACCAGGAGATCGGCGAGGAGATCACCCAGCTGCTCGGCATGAGCCGCGAGCAGTTCTGCCAGGTCGTGCTGCTGCCCCAGGGCGACTTCGCCCGCTTCCTGCGCGCCGACGCCGAGGCCCGCGGCAAGCTGCTCGGCCGCCTCTTCGACACGCACCGCTTCGCCGAGGTCGAAAAGCGCCTCGCCGAGCGCCGGCGGGCCGCCGAGGCGCAGGTCCGCGAGGGCGACGCGGCACTGCTGGCCGACGCGCACCGCATGCAGCAGGCGGCCGGAGACGCGATGCGGCTGCCCGACCTCACGCCCGGCGAACCGGGCCTCGCCGAGGCCGTGCTGGCAGCGGCCGCCGTCGCCCGCAGCACCGCCCGTGAGCAGCTCACCGTCGCCCACTGCGGTCTCCTGGCCGCCGAGTCCGCCCAGGCCGCCGCCGACCGCGCCCTGGGTGACGCACGCGAAGTGGCCCGGTTGCAGCGCAGGTTCGCCGAGGCGCGGGAGCGGGCCCGGCTGCTCGACGAGCGGGCCGACGCGTACCACGAGGCGCAGGCGCGCATGGAGCGGTCCCGCAAGGCCGAGACGGTGGCACCCGCACTGGAGCTGCGGGAGGCGGCCGACGCTGAGCACCGTCAGGCGGCCACGGCACACTCACGCGCGCGGGCGCTGCTGCCGGGAACCTTCGGAGACGTTCTGCCGGGCGGTGGCGCAGAGGCAGGCTCGCCGGCCGAAGCCGGTGCCGCCGGGCTCGCCGCCGCCGCGCGCCGAGTCGCCGAGGAGCTGGGCGGACTCGAATCGGCCCGCCGCGGCGAACGCCGGCTGGGCGAACTCATCGACGAGCGCACGCAGTTGGACCGCCAGGAGCGGGCCGACGACGACGTACGGCTGGACGCGGAGTCCTGGCTCGCCGGGTGGGAGGAGACCCGGGGCGGGCTTCAGACGCGCATCGAGTCCGCGCAGGACGCCGCGAACCGCGCCGACCAGCTGGCCGTCCGGCGCGAGCCCGCGCGGCAGCGGCTCGCCGCCGCGCGGATGCGCGACCAGCTGGCCGCGGACACGGACACGGCCGCCCGGGACGCGGCCGACACCCAGGAGCAGGCGCTCACGGCCAAGGCGCACTGGCTGGACATCAAGGAACAGCGCCTGAACGGCATCGCCGCCGAACTCGCCGCGCAGCTCCAGGACGGCGAACCCTGCGCCGTCTGCGGGGCCGTCGACCACCCCGCACCGGCCCGCAAGGACGCCGGCCACGTCGACCGGGAGGCGGAGGAGCGCGCACAGGCCGCCCACCAGCAGGCGGAGGAACGGCACGCGGAGGCCGAACGGCGCCTGGGCGTCGTACGGGAAGCCCTGGCCGCGGCCACCGCGGAGGCCGGCGACATGCCGACAAGTCGACTCGCTCAAGAGGCCGACGCGTTGGAGCAGCAGTACACGAAGGCCCGCAGGGACGCCTCCGTGCTGCACTCCGCCCACGAGGAGCTGCGGCGGGCCGAGGCGGAACACGAGCGGCGCACCGCAGCCCACCGGCAGGCGGAGGTCCGGGCCGCCGCCCGGGTCGGCCACCGCGAGCGGCTGGACCGCGAGAAGGCCGCCCTGGAAACGGAGTTGGCCGAAGCGCGCGGTAGCGCCGACAGCGTCGCCGCGCGCGCCACGCAACTGGAGCGCCAGGTCGCCCTGCTCACCGAGGCTGCCGACACCGCGCGCGCCGCCGAGGACACCGCCCAGCGCCTCAAGGCCGCCGACGCCCGCCTCGCCGACGCCGCCTTCCGCGCGGGCTTCGACACCCCGCAGGCCGCGGCCGCCGCGCTCCTCGACGACGCCGCTCACCGCGACCTGCAACGACGCCTGGACGCCTGGCAGTCCGAGGACGCAGCCGTACGCGCGG
Organism: Streptomyces sp. bgisy027; assembly: GCF_057710365.1. Classification (NCBI taxonomy): domain Bacteria; kingdom Bacillati; phylum Actinomycetota; class Actinomycetes; order Kitasatosporales; family Streptomycetaceae; genus Streptomyces; species Streptomyces sp. bgisy027. The sequence continues at coordinate 38,641 of NZ_JBYIVZ010000034.1, read as the reverse complement.
TGCTCGCCGAGGCCGACACGGCGAACGCCGCCCGGCAGCCGCCCGCCGACCTCATGACCGCCGAGAACGCCGCCTCGGCCGGCGTCCGGCGCACCCGCGACGCCGCCTCCCGGCGCGACGAGGCCGCCCGCCGCTGCGCCGACCTCGACCGGCTCTCCGCCCGCGCGGCCACCGCCGTACGCCAACTCGCCCCGCTGCGCACGGAGTACGACCGGGTGGCCCGACTCTCCGCGCTCACCGCGGGCACCTCGGCGGACAACGAACGCAAGATGCGCCTGGAGTCGTACGTGCTGGCGGCCCGCCTGGAGCAGGTCGCCGCCGCCGCGAGCGTACGGTTGCAACGCATGTCGTCCGGCCGCTACACCCTCGTCCACTCCGACGGCCGCACCGGCCGCGGCCGCAGCGGCCTCGGGCTGCACGTCGTCGACTCCTGGACCGGCCGCGAGCGCGACACGGCGACCCTGTCCGGCGGCGAGACCTTCTTCGCCTCCCTCGCCCTCGCCCTCGGCCTCGCGGATGTCGTCACCGACGAGGCCGGCGGCGTCCGCCTCGACACCCTCTTCATCGACGAGGGCTTCGGCAGCCTCGACGACCAGACCCTCGACGAGGTCCTCGACGTCCTCGACTCACTGCGCGAGCGCGACCGCAGCGTCGGGATCGTCAGCCATGTCGCCGATCTGCGGCGGCGGATCCACGCGCAGCTGGAGGTCGTGAAGGGGAGATCGGGGTCGGTGCTGCGGCAGCGAGGTCACTGACCGAGCGGGCGGCGGGGCAGTGGTGAGGAGTACACGACGCTCGTCGTGACCGAGCCCAGGGTGCCGATCTTGCCGGAGATCTCCTCCAGGTGGCGCATCGAGCGGGCCGCGACCTTGATGACGAAGCAGTCGTCGCCCGTGACATGGTGGGCCTCGAGGATCTCGGGCGTGGTGGCGACCAGGTCGTGAAAGGGCTTGTAGTTGCCGTTCGGGTAGCGCAGGCGCACGAAGGCCAGGATCGGCAGGCCGAGCCGGTCGGGGTCGACCACGGCGGCGTAGCCCTGGATGACGCCCGCCTCCTCCAGCCGCCGTACTCGCTCCGTCACCGCACTCGGGGACATGGACACGGCACGGGCCAGCTCGGCGAAGCTGGCGCGGCCCTCGCGCTGGAGGACGTCGAGGATGCGCCAGTCGGTGGCGTCCGGGGTAAACGCGGTCATGGGTGAGAGACTGCAGGGGAATCACCGGCGGATCAAGGGGAGGGCGGGGGATTTCCACTTCAGGGGCGCGGCCATCGGCCATAGTTTTGTGGGCATGACGAACCCCACCGCCACTGCCGCCGACCCCGTCCTGCGTGTCGCGCCCGCCTCGCCCGCCGAGGCCGCCGCTCACTTCCGGGCGAGCCTCGCCTTCCACACCGACGTGTCCGACGTCGCCGCCGCGCTCGCGGCCGGTGATCCCGGGTTCGTCGTCGTGGACTCACGGTCCACCGAGTCGTGGGACCAGGGCCACATCCCGGGCGCGATCCACCTGCCGACCGCCCTCATCCCGGAGCGGGCCGAACAGCTCCTCGACAAGTCCGTGCCCGTGGTGACGTACTGCTGGGGCCCCGGCTGCAACGGCGCGACCCGGGCCGCCCTCGCCCTCGCGGAACTCGGCTACCGGGTCAAGGAGATGCTCGGCGGGTTCGAGTACTGGGCGCGTGAGGGCTTCGAGTTCGAGACGTGGCAGGGATGCGAGAGCCGTGTGCCCGACCCGTTGACGGCGCCGGTCGACGCGGACAACTGCGGCTGCTGAGACGCCAGTTGGATACTGTGGACTGGTGGGGCCGCTGTGCGTGTAGGTTCTGCTGCCATGGTGAGATACGCGGAGCCGGGCACGGTGGAGTGGATCGAGTCGGGCGGCGGCCCCCTGATAGCCGTACCGGAGACGGTGCTGCCGTTCTGGGCGGGTGCCGACGGCGACGAGACGGCCTCGGACTACGACCGGGCCTGCGAGGTCGACGGGTTCGTCGGACTGCTGCCCGTGGGCGACAGCGCGGCGCTGGTCTTCGGTGACGAGCCCGCCTCGACCTCCTATCTGCCCGACCACGGCACCTTCGTACGGTGGTGCGCGGCCGACTCGGAGGCGGAGCTGCTCGCCCGGGTCCCGGCAGCGCTGGCCATCGCCGACTGGGGCCACGAGGTGCGCTGGAAGGTCCCCGGGACGGTGGTGCTGTTCGACTCGGCCTGGCCGGGACGGGACACGGAACGCACCGAGCATCTGCGGGTGGCCCTGGAGCCGGGCGCGTACGCGGTCCGTGCCGCCCAGGTGCAGCCCGGCCCCGAGACCTGGCTCGGGCTCGTCCAGCTCCGCCGGCTGCCGAACTGACCCGCGGGGCGGCGGCGCGGTCGCGATAACCGGGTGCGCCGGAACCGGCCGTTCACCATCATGATCTGCCATGCCGCGATTGCCGCACCCCGCACCCGAAGCCCTGCGCCGCGCCCCCCTGCCCCTGCGTGGCCGGACCGCTCTGGTCACGGGGGCAAGCAGACGCGCCGGCATCGGCCATGCCGTGGCCCGGCGGCTCGCCGCGTACGGCGCGAGCGTCTATCTGCATCACCACGTGCCGCACGACGACGCCATGCCGTGGGGAGCCGACCGGCCCGGGGAGGTCGTCGCCTCCGTGCGCGAGGCGCTCGGCGACCCCGAGGCGCAGGTCCTCGCAGGGCCCGGTGACCTCTCCGACCCGGCCGCGCCCGCCGCGCTGATCGCCACGGCGACCGCGGCGCTGGGCGGACGGCTCGACATCCTGATCGCCAACCACGCGGTCAGCGGCTCCGACGGCACCCTCGACGAGATCGACGCCGCCATGCTCGACACGCACTGGGCGGTCGACACACGGGCCGTGCTGCTGCTGGTGCAGGCCCATGCCCGGCTGAGGCCGGCCGGGCCCGGCGGCCGCGTGGTGATGATGACCTCCGGCCAGGACATCGCCGGCGGTATGCCCGGCGAGATCGCCTACGCCCTCCAGAAGGGCGCCCTCGCCTCCGTCACGCGTTCCTTCTCGAGCACGCTCGTCGAGCAGGGCATCACCGTGAACACCGTCAACCCCGGGCCCGTGGACACGGACTACCTGACCGGCGAGGCGTACGAGGCCGTGGCGGCGCGGTTCCCCTCCGGCCGCTGGGGCATGCCCGACGACCCCGCCCGCCTCATCGCCTGGCTGACGACGGACGAGGCGGGCTGGATCACCGGTCAGGTCATCGACTCCGAAGGCGGATTCCGGCGCTGACCGGAGCGCGGAGCACGACGAGCCGGACCGCGCCCCGTCGGTCCCTCAGAGCGCGGACAGCTCGTCCACCAGGTCGTCCAGACCCAGCGACCCCTGCGACAGGGCCGCCATGTGCCACGCCTTGAGGTCGAAGGCGTCGCCGTGCCGCTCGCGCGCCTTCTCCCGGCCCAGCAGCCAGGCCCGCTCGCCGAGCTTGTAGCCGATGGCCTGGCCCGGGATCGTCAGATAGCGGGTCAGCTCGCTCTCCACGAAGTCCGCCGGACGGCTGCTGTGCGACCCGAAGAACTCCTGCGCCAGCTCCGGAGTCCAGCGCTCGCCCGGGTGGAAGGGGGAGTCCGCCGGGATCTCCAGCTCCAGGTGCATGCCGATGTCGACGATGACCCGGGCCGCCCGCATCATCTGCGCGTCGAGGTAACCGAGCCGGTGCTCCGGGTCGGTCAGGAAGCCGAGCTCGTCCATGAGCCGCTCCGCGTACAGGGCCCAGCCCTCGGCGTTGGCGCTGACCCCGCCGATGGTGGCCTGGTAGCGGGAGAGGTTCCTGGCGACGTACGTCCACTGCGCGAGCTGGAGGTGATGGCCCGGCACACCCTCGTGGTACCAGGTCGAGACCAGGTCGTAGACCGGGAACCGGGTCTGGCCCATCGTCGGCAGCCAGGTGCGGCCGGGGCGCGAGAAGTCCTCCGAGGGGGCGGTGTAGTACGGGGCCGCCGCGCCGCCGGGCGGCGCGATGCACGACTCCACCTTCCGCACCGGCTCGGCGAGCTCGAAGTGCGTGCCGTCCAGCTTCTCGATCGCCTCGTCCATCAGGCCCTGGAGCCAGTCACGGACCTCGTCGACACCCTCGATGTGCTTGCCGTGCTCGTCGAGGTGCGCCAGTGCCACCCACGGCGTCGCGGCACCCGGGAGAACCTTCTCGGCCTCCTTCTTCATCTCGCCGAGCAGACGGTGGTACTCGGCCCAGCCGTACGCGTACGCCTCGTCCAGGTCCAGGTCGATGCCGTTGAAGTAGCGCGCCCAGCGGGCGTAGCGCTCCCGGCCCACCGTGTTCGCGGCACCCTCGATCGCCGGCGTGTACACGTCGCGCATCCAGTCGCGCAGCTCCACCACGGCCGCCGTGGCGGTGCGGGCGGCCTCGTCCAGCTCGGCGCGCAGGGCCTCGGGACCGGCCGAGGCGAAGTCCTCGAACCAGCCGCGCCCCTCACCCGTGTCCGACCACTCGGCGAGCTGCTCGACGAAGGTGGCGGTCGGGCGCGGAGCCGCGTACAGCTTGCGCTCCAGGCCCAGTTCGAGGGCCTCGCGGTAGCCCGCGTACGCGGTCGGCACCGCGCGCAGCCGCTCGGCGATCGCCGCCCAGTCCTCGTCGGTCCCGGTGGGCGTGACCGTGAAGATCTCCCGCACCGAGTGCGCGGGCGTCGCCATGTTGCCGACCGCGCGCAGGCCCTCCTCGGCGTCGTGCACGGCCAGTTCGGCGGTCAGCCGCTCGCGCAGCAGGCGTGCGCACCGGCGCTCGATGTCACTGTCCGCCCCGGGCCGGCGTTCGGCCTCGTCGAGCCGGGCGAGCGTGTCCCGCCCGAGCTGCGCGAGCGCCTCCTGGCCCGCGGGTGAGAGATCGGGGAGCTTTCCCGAGCTCTCCTTCACGCCGAGATACGTACCGGTGACCGGGTCGAGGGCGATGAGTTCGTCGACATACGCGTCGGCGACCTCGCGGGGAAGCGGGCTGCTGGTCTCAGACATGCGGTCCATCCTCATACGGCGACCGCTGCCGCGTCAGCCCGGTTTCACCGGCCCTTGCACCGAGTCAGCCCGATTTCGCTGAGGGCGTGTTTCCCGGCGCGTCGGTCGGCAGCAGGGGCCCGCAGTCCCACTCCTGGAAGATCAGCCGCGTCTCGACGCGCGCCACCTCCCGCCGGGAGGTGAACTCGTCCAGCACCAACCGCTGAAGATCGGCCATGTCCGCCACCGCGACGTGGACCAGATAGTCGTCCGGCCCGGTGAGATGGAAGACGGTCAACGACTCCGGCAGTGCCCGGATCCTCTCCACGAACGGCCCCACCAGCTCCCGCCGATGCGGTCTGACCTGCACCGACAGCAGCGCCTGAAGCCCCCGGCCCAGCTTGGCCGGGTCCAGCCTGAGCCGGTGGCCGAGAATCACGCCGGAGCGGCGCAGCCGCGTCACCCGGTCCAGACACGTCGACGGCGCGACCCCGACCTGGGCGGCGAGATCGCGATAGGTGGTCCGGGCGTCGTTCTGCAACAGCCGCAACAGGTGCAGATCGACCGGATCCAGTACGACAGATTCGGCCATTGGCCGAACGTAACACGGGATTCGCACACCTGATCCCGGTCAGTGTTCACTCTTCCGGCCATGGACCCAGCGATCAGGGAGGCGTACGACCGCATGCCCGGGTACGACGAAGCACGCATCGCACCGAGAGCACTCGCCACCGAGGCCGTGCACGCCGGCCGTGACGACCTCGCCCGGCAGGGCCTGCACGCCCCGCCGATCGACCTGTCGACCACCTACCCCTCGTACGACAGCCGTGGCGAGGCCGCCCGCATCGACGCCTTCGCCACCACCGGCGCCGAACCGGACGGACCGCCCGTCTACGGCCGCCTGGGCAACCCGACCGTCGCCCGCTTCGAGACCGCCCTGGCCCGGCTGGAGGGCACCGAGGCCGCGGTCGCCTTCGCCAGCGGGATGGCGGCGCTGAGCGCGGTGCTTCTCGTACGGGCCTCGATGGGCCTGCGCCATGTCGTCGCCGTACGCCCGCTGTACGGGTGCAGCGACCATCTGCTCACCGCCGGGCTGCTGGGCTCCGAGGTGACCTGGACCGACCCGGCCGGCATCGAGGAGGCGCTGCGCCCGGACACCGGCCTGGTGATGGTGGAGTCGCCGGCGAACCCGACGCTCGCCGAGCTGGACCTGCGGGCCGTGGCCCACGCCTGTGGCTCCGTGCCGCTGCTCGCGGACAACACCTTCGCCACTCCTGTGCTCCAGCGCCCCGCCGAACAGGGCGCCCGGCTCGTGCTGCACAGCGCCACCAAGTACCTCGGCGGGCACGGCGACGTGATGGCGGGCGTGGTGGCCTGCGACGAGGAGTTCGCAGGCCGGCTGCGGCAGGTGCGGTTCGCCACGGGCGGCGTCCTGCATCCGCTGGCCGGCTATCTGCTGCTGCGCGGCCTGTCGACGCTCCCCGTCCGGGTGCGGGCCGCGTCGGCGACCGCCGCCGAACTCGCCGGCCGCCTCGCCGCCGACCCGCGGGTGGCCAGGGTCCACTATCCGCGCATCGGCGGCGCCATGATCGCCTTCGAGGTGCACGGCGACCCGCACGAGGTCATCGCCGGCGTCGGTCTGATCACCCCCGCCGTCAGCCTCGGCAGCGTCGACACCCTCATCCAGCACCCGGCGTCCATCAGTCACCGCATCGTGGACGCCGACGACCGCCGTGGCGCCGGGGTCAGCGACCGGTTGCTGCGGATGTCGGTGGGCCTGGAGGACGTGGAGGACCTGTGGGCGGACCTGGACGCCGCGCTGGAGCGGGCCCACGGGGCCACGGCCGGCCACGGCGCGCCCGCAGCCGCCGTCGGACACTGACCCTCAAGGGGCTCAGGCCTTCCCCCACTCACCCCCGCTCGTGAGCCGCTCCGCGACCGGCTCCTCCCGGGGGCCGTCCAGCCGAGCCGTGATGACCAGGGTCCCCTCCTCGATCTGATAGTCGAGGGGGAGGCCCAGGCCGCGCATCGCGGCGACCATCCCGGTGTTGGAGGCCTGCGTCACCGCGTACATGCTCGCGCACCCGGCCTCGATCGCCATCGAGACCAACCTGCGGAGCAGCTCCGTGCCGATGCCGCACCGCTGCCACGCGTCCTCGACGAGCAGCGCGACCTCCGTCTCGTCACCGTCCCACAGCAGGTGGCCGAGGCCGACGATGCGCCCCGACACCGTCCCCACGGCAAGGGTGCGGCCGAAGCGGGGGCTCAGCAGGTGGTTCAGATAGCGGTCCGCATTCCCTATGGGGCCGTGGTACCGCATCCCGAGCGTGCGCGCCGAGCACCGCTCGTGCATCTCCTTCGCGGCCTCCAGATCACCGGTGTCCGCCCGGCGCACGGTGATGTCGCTGCCCTTGGGCAGCGTCAGCACGTCCTGGCTGCGCGGCACGCGCGGACCGAGCCGGGCGTCCAGTTCCACCAGTGCCCGCGCCCGCGCGAACTCGGTCGGCGTGAACGGCAGATACGGCCGCTCCACAGTGATCACTCCGCCTTCCGGCGCCCGCAGGCGCATCACGGTGTCCTCCAGAGCCCCTTCCACCGGTACCGGCTCCGGTCGCCGACTGCCCACGGCGGGCACCGCGGGCAGCGACCGGATCGTGCACCGGCCCAGCAGCTGCCGCAACGCCAGCGGCAGTTCCGCCGCGTCCAGGGCGGTGCGCGTGGCCAGGCCCAGCACCCGGGTCGGCGCGTCCACCAGGTCGTGGGCGTCGGCCCGCTCGATCCACGTGCCGGTACCGCCGGCCGTCGAGACCGCGTCGCTGATCTCGTCCGCGGCGAGGGGGCCGGGCGCGCGGAGCAGGAACTCGTCCACCGTGCCCTCGGCCAGCGGATGCGTCTGGAGGCTGAGGATGTCGACCCGCAGTCCGGCGAGCGCCGCGCACAGTGCGGCCAGCGAACCCGGTTCGTCCTTCACCGTGGTCCGCATCCGCCACAGCGCCCCTTCCCGGGCCACCGGCGCGGCCGTCTCCCGCGCCTGTTCCGGCGGCCCGGCCCGCTCCTCGGAGCTCGGCCGGGCATCGGTATCGCTCGGCGGGGGTGCGTGACCGTGGCGGTGTGACCGCCATGCGCGCAGGCCCGCGCCGGCGACCAGCAGGGCCGCCGCGGCGAGCAGCACCGGTCCGTCGGGTCCGAAACCGTCGCGGTTCGCGGCTGCCTCGGCCACCGCCACCGCCGTCAGGACGGCGGCGAGTTCGACGGCGTTCCGCCGCCAGTGGTGCACCGGACGTCCGTGTTTCGCACGTGTCACATCAGATATGTCTCGACTCATACACCCACTGTGAAGGAACGGTGTTGCGTGATCACGAACGTATTGTGACCGGGCGGTAAAGAGCCGCTATGACGGTTTTGTGGCTTATTCAACTGTGCGGGATGCGACGGTCCCCACGACGGCCCGCCCTGTCAGGCGGCCATGCCCTCGGCCAGCGCGCTGTGCAGCCGCCGGGCCTGAGCCACGAGCCGCGACGAACCACGGCGCTCCGCCGTCCCCGCCAGATGCGGGAGTTCTTCGCGTGCCCCTGTCCGCTCCGCGCATTCAGCGGCAACGGACAGGAGATCCGCCAGCCCGCGTGCCGGAGCGGCCGTCTCAGCGGTCGCGAGGTCCGCGAGCAGGATCGGCAGCGTGTGCCGGAGCACCGACCACACGGTGGCGCTCGCGCCCGTGGCAGCCGCCGTCCGCACCGACTCCACCAGCCGCGACGGCTTCACCGCGCCCCGCCGCACCAACTGCCCCAGATCCGCGCCCAGCCGGTCCGCGTCGAGCTGCCCCCGCGCCGCCAGCACCAACAGCGCGTCCACGGCGGCCAGCCGGTCCTCCGGATGCCGGGCGCCGAGCCCGTACGCCACGCACAGGTGCACCGCCTCACCCGCGGCGCCGTCCGACTCGGCGAGCTGGGGAAGTATCGCCGCCTCGCCCCGTGAGTCGTCGATGGCGACCGTCGAGAGATCGTCCACCATCCTGACCGCCACCAGCTCGCGCTGTTCCGGCAGCACGGCGAGCCAGTGCGGCCGCATGCCCTCGCTCCAGTGGTAGCAGTGCCAGCGGTTCGCGAAGACGCTCACGGCCTGCCCCAACGGGCGCATCCCGGGCGGGAGGTCCGCCTGGAGCCCGGCGATCTCGCCGGCCTCGACGAGTATGCGGTTGCCCGATGTCCGCCGCCGGAACACCGGCGCCCCGCAACCCCCGGCGCGCAGCCACTCGGCGAGACGCGTCCCCTCGGCCGTGCCGAGCGCCGCGGCACGCTCCGCCGCCGCCTCGGCCTCCACACGCTCGGCGCACCGCACCCGCAGCAGCGACTGCGCGAAGTCGGCCGCCGACACCCGCGCCCCGAGCCGCCGGTACTCGGCGAGACGTGCCACCAGCTCGTCCGGCGCCAGCAGTCCCGTGCCCCACGTGGGCGTGGACAGCAGGAAAGGCAACGGCTCGGTGCGGATCCGGTACGCCACCTCCCAGAGGCGGGTCTCGAAGGCGCGGGTGAGCGGGCTGTGACCGCACTCGCCGGTGGCGGTCCCGTGCTGGAGGGCGTGCTGGAGGGTGTCGGTGCGCACCTTCCCCCGCAGGGTCGCCAGCAGGAGCTCAAGGCCCTGGCCCGGGTTGACCAGACCGTGGTACCGGGTGAAGTAGTCGTCCGCCGTCGACGCGTTCCGCGGTTCCGGCTCCGCCCACCAGCGCTGTGCGATGACGGGCTCCAGGGCCTCCAGCAGCGCGTCCGGGGCGCCGTACGCATGACGCACCAGCCCGTCCAGCGCCCGCTCGAACGCCGCGACGTCGCCACCGGAGACCAGCAACGCCCCGACCTCCTCTGCGACTTCCGCCGCCGACTCGGGCGCGGGCGCCAGCCACACCGGCTCCGGCGCGGGCGGCAGCACCTCCTCGTAGGCCACCGGCTCCAGGAGCATGGGGGAGCCACCCAGGCTCTGGGCCGCCCGCTTGCGGAGCGTGGGGATCAACTGGTGTGCGGCGAGCGCGAGTTCCTCCCGCACCTCGGCGGTGCCGGCCTTCTTGACGTGCCGCTCCACGAGCTTGAGCGCCCGCTCCTGCACCTCCGAGTCCTGGTGCCCGAAGGCCTGGGCCACGGCGGGCAGCAGTTCCCCGGCGGTGCCCGGATCGCGGGTGATCACCTTGCCGAGCAGAACCAGCTGGGCGCGCACGAGCTTCTTCTCGGTGCGGAACAGCACGGCGCCCGACACCTCGGCCAGCGGACGCGCCGCCACCTCACCGTCCAAGGCCAGCGACGCGAGCACCGACTGCGCGTGCGCCGCCACGACGGAGGCGGCGTCGGCGGCCAGCGCCAGCCAGTCGGCGATGTGCTCACGCTGCTCCTCGCGGGTCAGGTCGAGTGCCTGGAGCATGCGCAGGAACACCCGGTGGTCGGCGGCCGGACCGCCTCGCAGCAGCCGGGCCAGACACGCGTCCACGGTCGCCTTCCGGTCCAGCACGCCCTCGGCGGTGAGCCGGGCGATCGCCTCGTTCCAGCTGTTCGGGCCCTCGCCGGCGGTCCAGGCCAGACGGCCGCCGATGTCGTTCGTCTCGAAGAGCGCCGCCGCGAGCCGGGTGAGGTGCGGGTCCTTGCGCAGCCTGGCCAGGACCGTGTCGCCGCGCTGCCGGACATGGCCGATGTACTCCACCCAGCCGTGGACGTAGGCCTCCGTCGTCGGAACCGGGCAGCCGGAGAGCCGGACCAGCCCCGCCATCAGCTCGTACGGCACCCGCGCGGTCGGCGGGCGCTGCGCGATCCGGTGCGCCACGTCGCCGAGCCAGGCCGGCGCCCGGTCGCCCAGGACGTCGATCAGCACACCCGGCGACGCCGGCCACCAGCTCATGTCGGCCGCGGCCAGCCAGCTCGCCACACCGGCCGCGCCGGTCTGGCAGGCGGCCCCCGCGGCATGCAGCGCGGGGTAGGCGCGGCGGGCCTCGGAGGTCCACTGGTCCGCCCTCAGCTCCTTGCGCAGAGCCCTCAACTCCGGGAAGAACGCCCGCCGTTCGGCGTCCGTCATCCCGTCCAGGAGGCTCACCACCTCGGCTGTACGCCCCGCCCGCACCGCGTCCATCAGTGAAGTCATCGTGCATCCGCCTCGACTCGTGCCAGGTCCCGCTCCGTCGCGACGTCGCCCCGCCGCACCATCCGTACCGCCAGCGCGTGCTTGCACGGCCCGCGCCCGCCCCGGTACTTCGCCCACCACAGACAGCTGCAGCTGAGCACCCCCGCCTCGTCACGCACCCGGTGCACATGACCGTCCTCGGCCGTCACCGTCCCCAGCGCGCCGTCCAGCGCGACCGCGCCCGCCGCCACCAGCGCCCGCGCCGAGCGCAGCCGGGGGTTGTGGCGCTCCACCCGCTCGGCGTCGTACGGCAGCTCCCGGTGGAAGTAGGCCGCCTCCGCCGTGTCGTACCCGACCCGGCCCGACGTGCCGAGACGGACCAGCGCCGCCCGGACCCGCTCGGGCGTGAGCCCCGAGGCCGACGCCAGGTCGGCGACGTCGACGCGGGGCTCCCACGCGAGGAGCACCGAGATCAGCTCCGCGTCCTCGGCGGCCTCGTCGGTGGCGAGCGCGTCGAGGACGCCGCCCTCACCGGAGAAGCCGCGCGAGGCGTCGGGGGACAGCGTCAGCGTCAGCCGCATGCCGGGCAGGACCACCTCCCACGCACTCGCGGTGGCGGCCGCGCCGCCGGCGACCGCGGGACCGTACACCCGCAGGGCCGTGGCATGCCGCAGCACCCGCTGGAGCGCGACCAGCCGCTCCGGGCCCGGCAGGCACACCGCGCCGGGCACCGCCCGCGTCGTCGGCCGCAGCGCCTTCCCCGACGGCACCACCCACCGCGGGCCGGCCGAGGCGGCGCGCGCCCCGCCCCGCGGCAGCGCCCGCAGGAACCGCACCGCGTCGGCCGCCGGCAGCTCGGCCCGCAGATCGAAGCCGGCCGATGTCACCTGCGCCTCGGCGAAGCCCCGCAGCCAGCGGTCCGGGAGCGGCACCTTCTTCTCCACGACGGGCCCGTCCAGTGTGGTCACCGCCAGCTCCTCGGGGCCCACCCGCAGATGCAGCGGATCGTCCGAGCCGATCCTGGACAGGGCCTCGCGCAGCGGGTTGTTGACGTCGACGTTCGTCGTGCCGTGCCCCACCGCGCCGCCGTCCAGGCCCGGCTCCAGCACGTCCAGACGGGCATACACCCCGCAGCACCCGGAGAACGACTCGAAGCGCAGCCGGTCGCCGTTGCCCGTCACCACCGGGTCGAGGGAGGCCCGCAGCTGCTGCTGGTAGTACCGGGCCGCCGCCACGTCGGCCACCGCCAGCAGCGCCGCCGAAGCCACCTGAGGGGATGTCAGAAAGCCTGCGAAGAACTGCGGATGGTCCTTCACTCCCGTGGGTGTCGCACCCCGGGAGGTCTCAAGACCGAGCAGTTGTCCGCCCGCTGCGGACTCCAGCACGGAAGGTCGCCGATAGGCCACGGCCTGCAAAGATCGCGTCATGGAAAAACCGTAGAGGCGGCCACTGACAATCGGCCTTGACCTGCGAAAACGCCTGTCCGGCGGGCCGGTTGGGGCACCCGGTTCCCGACATGCGAATGCCGCGCACCAGGGGATGACACAGGTGCGCGGCACTGTCACGAGCGTACGGGAGCTACTGGCCGACGCGCCCCGGCTGGAGCACCTGGGTGAACAGCACCGTGCCGTCCTGCTCACGCAGCCGCACCGTCAGCTCGCCGCTGTGTCCGTCGATGTCGACCTCGCCGAAGAACTGGTAGCCACCGGCGGGGGAGACGTTCGCGGCGGTCGGCGCCTTCACGAACACCCGCTCCGGGCCGAAGGTGTCGTCGAGGGCGCTGGCCGGGAACGCACCCGCGTTGAGCGGGCCCGAAACGAACTCCCAGAACGGCTCGAAGTCCGTGAAGGCCGCCCGCGACGGCTGGTAGTGCTGGGCGGACGTGTGGTGGACGTCCGCCGTCAGCCACACCGTGCCGGTGATCCGCCGGTGCTTGATGAACCGCAGCAGCTCGGCGATCTGGAGTTCACGGCCGAGCGGGGCGCCCGGGTCGCCCTGCGCGACGGCCTCGATGTTCGGCCTGCCGTCGCCGGTGTCCGGCACGACCAGGCCCAGCGGCATGTCCGCGGCGATCACCTTCCACACCGCCCGGGACCGGGACAGCTCGCCCTTGAGCCACTTCAGCTGCTCGGCGCCGAGGATGCCCTGCGCGTCGCTGGTCTGGTCGTCCGTGGAGTTGGCGTTGCGGTACGTCCGCATGTCCAGCACGAACACGTCCAGCAGCGGGCCGTGGCGGACCGTGCGGTAGACCCGGCCGTCGGGGCGGCGCAGCGTCGAGATGGGGAAGTACTCCGAGAACGCCTGCCGGGCGCGCGAGGCGAGGACGTCGGCGCTCTTCTCCGTGTAGCGGGCGTCGCCGAGGATCTCGCCGGGGTACCAGTTGTTGGTCACCTCGTGGTCGTCCCACTGGACGATCGAGGGGACCTGGGCGTTGAACCGCTTCAGGTTGTCGTCGAGCAGGTTGTAGCGGAAGTTGCCGCGGAACTCGGCCAGGGTCTCGGCGACCTTGGACTTCTCCTGGGTGGTGATGTTGCGCCAGGTGCTGCCGTCGGGCAGCGCGACGGAGGAAGTGATCGGCCCGTCTGCGTAGATGTTGTCCCCGCTGCACAGGAAGAAGTCCGGATCCAGCGCGCCCATCGCGTTGTAGATGGTGTAGCCGCCGAAGTCGGGGTTGATGCCCCAGCCCTGGCCGGCCAGATCGCCCGACCAGACGAACCTGATGCCGTCGCGGCGCCGTGCCGAGGCGGTGCGGAACGTGCCGGTGACCGGCTCGCCGGTGCGGCGCGGGTCGTCCGGGTCGGCCAGCAGCACGCGGTAGTGGATCTGCTCGCCGGACGGCAGGCCGCGCAGCCGGGTCGTGCCGGTGAAGTCGGTGTCCGCGCCGAGCAGCGGGCCGTGCCATCTGCGCGTTTTACGGAAGGACTCGGTCGCGGACGTCTCGACGATCATCCGCGCGGGGCGGTCCGAGCGCACCCACACCAGACCCGAGTCGCAGGTCACGTCGCCCGTCTGTACGCCCCAGCCCGCCTTGGGGCGGCCCGAGAGGGCGAACACCGGTGCCGAGCCGAGTGCCGTGGGCAGGGTCAGGGCCGCCGACGCGGCGAGCGAGCCGCGCAGGACGCTGCGGCGGCCCGGGAACGGACGGTGTGACATGGAGGCCTCCAGTGGCGGGATCCGGCCGGTGTGCAGAGCCACAACTACTGGTGCGCCGCAGCGCACACGGAAATCACAAGTGAACAACTGACCGCACGGGCAGGGGAACCGACCCGGCGGCCGTTGTCAGCCCCTGCGAACCGGCCGCGTCAGTCCCGCCCCGCCGCGATCGCGCGGGCCATCAGCCGTACGCCGTCCCGGATCCGCGCGGGCGACAGCCGGGCGTACCCCAGCACCAGCCGCACGCCCGGCTGCTCGCCGCCGCGCCCGGCACGCGCGTGTGCGTAGTCCGTCAGCGGCCGCACCGCCACCCCGGCCGCCGCCGCGCGCGTGAGGAACCGCTCCTCGGGGCCGTACCGCTCCGGCAGCGCGGCGATGACGTGCAGCCCCGCGGCGATGCCGGTGACCTCCGAGCCCGGGAAGTGCTCCTGCAGCGCGGCGACGAGGGTGTCGCGGCGCTCCCGGTACGCGCGCTGGCAGCGGCGCAGCTGACGGTCGTAGTCGCCGCGCTCCACGAACCGGGCGAACAGCGCCTGGTCCAGGGTGGGATGACCGAGGTCCATGGTCCGCTTGCGCTCGACGACGTCCTCGGCAAGCGCCTCCGGTACGAGCAGCCAGCCGAGCCGAAGCCCCGGCGCGAGGGACTTGCTGACCGACCCCGCGTACGCCACGCGCTCCGGGTCGAGTCCCTGGAGCGCGCCCACGGGAGCGCGGTCGTAGCGGAAGTCGCCGTCGTAGTCGTCCTCCAGGACGAACCCGTCGACGGACCGTGCCCAGTCGAGGAGTGCGGTGCGGCGACGGGCGGAGTAGGCGATGCCGGTGGGGAACTGGTGGGCCGGCGTCGTGACGACCGACCGTACGCCCGACTCCCGCAGCGGGCCGACGGCCAGCCCCTCGTCGTCCATGGGCAACGGCACGGTCGCGACGCCCGCCGCGGCGTACAGGGCGTCGTGCTGCGGGCTGCCCGGGTTCTCCACACCGACCTCCCGCATCCCGCGCGCGTGCAGCACGAAACCGAGTACCGTCGTCGCCTGCGACACCCCCGAGACGATCACGATGCGCTCGGGGTCCGCGACCACGCCCCGGCGGCGGGCCAGCAGCTCGGCGAGCGCCGTGCGCAGCCGGGGCAGCCCGCGCGGGTCGGGATAGCCGAGCTCGTGGTGCGGCAGTTCGGCCAGCACCCCGCGCTGCGCCGCCGCCCACGCGGCACGCGGGAACAGCGACACGTCCGGCGTCCCGGGGACGAAGTCCGCGCGGGAGCCCGTGGAGCGCGGCGCGAGGTCACGCGCGCGTGGCCGGGCGGCCCGTACCGCGTCGCCCACCCACGTCCCGGCACCCCGTCCGCTGCGCAGATAGCCCTCCGCCGCCAGCTGCTCGTACGCCTCGGTGATCAGCCCGCGCGACACTCCGAGGTCGGCGGCCAGATCCCGGCTCGACGGCAGCCGCGTCCCCGGCACCAGCCGCCCCGAGCGCACCGCCTCCCGCAGCGCCGCCTGGAGCGAACGCCCACGCGCGCGTGCCGGCGCCGAGGCGGCCGGCAGCAGCAACTCCCAGGCGGGGGACCCGGCGTCCTCCAGGTCAGGATTGGTCTCCGATGCGTTCGCGGGGGGCCTGGCGTCAAGGTCAAGGTCCTGGTTGGTCTCCGATGCGTTCGCGGGGGGCCTGGCGTCAAGGTCAAGGTCCTGGTTGGTCTCCGATGCGTTCGCGGGGGGCCTGGCGTCAAGGTCAAGGTCCTGGTTGGTCTCCGATGCGCTCGCGGGGGACCTGGCGTCCCGGTCCGGATTGGTCTCCGATGCCGTCATGGAACTGGACCTTAATGCGGACCGCGGCGCTTCCTAGCGTCGCTGCCATGAACGCCACCACCACGCGCGGAGCCCTGCTCGCCGCGCTCGCCTGCGTCCTCGTCGGAGGGTCCTTCACCGCCAACAGCCTGCTCGGCGACTACCCCTACGCGGGCGGGCAGTTCCTGCGCTACGGGCTCGCGTGCCTGCTGCTCCTGACCGTCGTCGGACCGGGTGCCGGGGCCCGCGTCCGCGCTCTCACACCCCGCCAGTGGGTCCGCCTCGCGCTTCTCGCGGCCCTCGGCATGGTCGGGTTCAACCTCGCCGTCCTCGCCGCCGAACGTACCGCCGAACCTGCCGTGCCCGGCGTCTTCGTCGGCTGCGCACCCGTCGTCGTGGCCGTGCTCGTGCCCCTGCTGGAAGGACGCAGGCCCCAACGCGTCGTCCTGAGGGGCGCGTTGCTCGTCGTCTCGGGTGCCTGCACGGTCCAGGGCTGGGGACGCACGGACGGTGCCGGCATCGCCTTCTCGGTGTGCGCGCTGGCCGGCGAGGTGGGTTTCGCGGTGCTCGCCGTGCCCGTGCTGCGGCCGCTGGGCCCGAGTCTGCTGTCCGCCACCGTGTGCGGCGTCGCGGCCGTCGAGTCCGCGGTGGCCGGGGCGGTGCTCGACGGCGGCGCCTGGCTGCGCCGACCGGACGCCACCGAGACCGCGGCCCTGCTGTGGCAGGCGGCGATCGTCACCGTCGTCGGCTTCGTGTGCTGGTACATGGGCATGCAGCGGATCGGTGCCGAACGGGCCACGCTGTTCTCCGGGCTCATCCCCGTCGCCGCCGCCTGCACCGCGCCCCTCGTCGGCACCGGCTCCTACGGCGTTCCGCAAGCGGTGGGCAGTGCGCTGGTCGGCGCCGGAGTCGCCCTGGGATGCCGTACGCGCCCCTTGCCTCCGCGATACGAGGGGTCGCCTCGGCCGGTGCGTAAACAGGTATGAAAGCCCGCAGGGAAGGAGCCGGAAGAAGTCCGCACCTCGTATCGCACGCGCATTCCTGGAGCCCCGTGGACGCCAAGAACCGATTCGAGACGAAGACCACCTTCGCATTCTCCCGAATGGAATGGCTGGCCTTTCTGTTTGTTTCCCTCGTGCTCGCCTTCCGGCACCTTTCGGAGATCCGCTGGGGCGTGTTCGTGGCCCTCTTCGCGGTGATCGACGTCATCGGATACATTCCCGGCGCGATCGCCTACCGGCGCAGCCCGGACAAGCGCATCGCCCGCGGCTACTACATGGCCTACAACGTGATGCACAGCCTGGTCACGGCAGGTGTCATCGCCGGTGTCTGGACCTTGTTCGCCGGGCCGGAATGGGCCCTGCTCGCGCTGCCCATCCATCTCCTGGGGGACCGGGCACTGTTCGGGAACTCGTTCAAACCCTTCGGTGTCGCCTTCGAACCGGAAATCCATCCCGCCTATCGCCTCTTCGAGCAGCAGTACCGGACCGCCGCCGCCGAAGAGGCCCGGCGTCAGGAGGAGGGCGCGCATGCCGTCCGTGCTTGACACCCTCACCGAACACAGCGACAACCCCAGTTCCTTTCTCGCCCTGAACAGCGGCAACGAATACTTCCGGGACGGGCCGATCGACGGCGTGTGTGCCTACCGCCGTTCCGGACGCCATGTCCTGCAATTCGGCGGCCCGTTCACCGCCCCGGAACACCGGGCGCGGCTGCTCGACTCCTTCGTGACGCACGCCGGCACGCGTCTGGTAGCCGTGCAGCTCCAGCGCGAGGACGCCGAGCTGTACGCCGGACACGGCTTCACGGTGAACCAGATCGGGGCGTCGTACGCGGTCGACCTGGCCCGGTTCACCCTGCGCGGCTCAAGGTTCGTACGGCTGCGGAACAAGATCTCGCGGGCGAGGCGCGCGGGCCTCGAAGTGGCCGAGGTCCGCCCCGGCGACGACTGCGCTGAACTGGACCGGGTGGACGAACCCTGGCTGCGGGAGAAGGGCCGGCACGTCAAGGAACTGCAATTCCTCGTCGGCCAGCGGACCGGGCCGCTGCAACGCCACCGCCGGCTCTTCGTCGGTCGCGTCGGCGGTGAAGCGGTCGGCTACATCAACTACTCGCCCGTCTACGGCAGCCGCCCCGGCTGGCTGCACGACCTCAGCCGGCGCAGGCCCGACGCCCCGCCCGGGGTGATGGAGGCGCTCAACGCCACCGTCATGGAACAGCTCGTCGCCGACGGCGCGGCCTGGCTGCACTTCGGCTTCACCCCGTTCACCGGGCTGGATCACGAGCACGAAGTGCCCGGTCACAGCCGGATGTTCGCACGGTTCGCCCGACTGCTCGCCGAGCGCGGCAAGGCGATCTATCCCGCTGTGTCCCAGCTCGAATACAAGGAGAAGTGGGCCCCGCACGCGGTCCTTCCGGAGTACATCGCCTTCCTGGGCAGACCGCGCCTGCCCGCCGTGTGGCAACTCCTGCGCGCCACCAACGCCGTCTGACGCCGTCCGGGCCTGCGAGCACGGACCCCGTCCGACAGCTCGCCCCACCCGTGACGCCGTAAGCGAGAACCGACTCATGTCGCCGTAAGCGAGAACCGACTCATGTCGCCGCAAGCGCGAGAACCGATTCATGTCGCCGCAAGCCCGAGTACCGATTCATGTCTCCGCAAGCCCGACACCCCCACCCCGGAGGACCGCATCCGCATGAGATTCCTGGAGCGTGAACGCACGATCCTGGCCAAGCTGCTGCCCGACCTGGACACCGCCCTGCGCGAGACGCCGCTCATGGAGCTGGAGCGACCGGGCAGCCCCGGCATCCGGTACTTCCGGGACAGCGGCGGGCCGGGGCTGCTGGTCCCGGAGAGCCATCAGGGCCGGGGCGCCACGGCGTTGGACGCGGTGCGCGTACAGCGGGCCATCGGCAGCCGATCGCCGTCGCTGGCCGTGGCGACGACGATGCACCACTTCTCCATGGCCACGCTCGTCGGTCTCGGCGACCGGGGCGAGGGACAGGGACTGGAATGGCTGCTGATCGAGGGCGTGGCGGCCGACAACCGCATCATCGCCTCCGGTTTCGCCGAGGGCCGCCGCGGCGCGGGCATCCTGGAACCGACGATGACCGCCGAGGTCACCGAGGACGGCGTACGCATCAGCGGCGTCAAACGGCCGTGCAGCCTGGCCCGTTCCATGGACGTGCTCACCGCGAGCGTCCTGGTGCCCCGCGAGGACGGGCAGGGCGAGGAACTCGCGGTCGCCCTGGTGCCCGCCGAGAGCGAGGGCATCACCGTCAGCGGCTTCTGGTCCAGCGCCTTCCTGGCCGGCGCGGAGAGCGACCAGGTCACGCTCGACGACGTGGTCGTGCCACCGGAGTTGCTGCTACGGACCGCGGCCACCGCCCAGGGCGGCATCGACGAGCTCCAGACAGCCGGGCTGATCTGGTTCCAGCTGCTGATGACGGGCAGCTACCTCGGCGCGGCCTCCGCCCTGGTCGAACGGGTTCTGCTGAACGACCGCATCCCCGAGCCCGAACGAGTACGGCTCTTCGTCGAGACCGAGGCGGCGGCCGCCGCGGCCGAGGGCCTCGCCCGCAGCGTCGACGACGGCGACCTCGGCGAGTCCGCGCTCGCCCAGGCACTCTGCGTCCGTTACGCGGTCCAGGACGTCATCGCCCGCGTCGCCCCGCGCGCGGTCGAACTGCTCGGCGGACTCAGCTTCATGACGTCCGACGAGGTCGGCCACCTCGCCGCCTGCTCCAACGGCCTCTCCCTGCACCCGCCGTCCCGGGCCGCGATGACCGGCCCGTTCGCCGACTACCTGGCCGACCGGCCGCTCACGATCGCCTGACCCCGGCACCGCCACCCACCGACCCAGTGCCGGCCGAGACCTGTTGGGGGAGCCCACCCATGCCGAGCCCACCCATGCCGCGACACCTCCCGCGCCCCACCGCCCTGCCATCCCCGAGGACCAGCGCACGCGACCGCCCGACCCTGCTGCTCACCGGAGGCAGCGGCGTACTCGGGCGGGCCCTGATCGACGAGCTGGCCGCCGATCACGACCTGCTCTGCCTGGTCCGCAACCGACCCCTGGGCGACCCGCGGGTGCGTGAGCTGCGGGGCGACCTCCTCGCCCCCCGCCTCGGCCTGAACCCGCTCGCCTGGCACGAACTCGCCCTTGAGGTCGACGTCGTTCTGCACTCCGCCGCCGAGACCAACTGGCGTACGCGGCCCGCCGACATCGAGCGGACCAACATCCACGGCACCGAGGTCGTGCTCGACCTGGCCGCCCGCGCCGACGCGCCCCTGTACCTGGTCGGCACCGCGTTCGTGGCCAGCGCCCCGAGCGAGGAGGACGCGCGGCGCTTCCCGGGAGCCGCCGCCTACCTCGCCTCCAAGACCCTGGCCGAGCAACTGGTCCGCAAGGCCGACCTGCCCGGCGCGATCGTGCGCCCGTCCGTCGTCATGGGCGACTCCTCCAGCGGTCGGATCGCCGGCCGGCAGGGACTCACCAAGACGCTCGGCTCGATGGTCCTGGGGCAGGTGCCGGTGCTGCCGGGCGCGCCGGACGCCCGCGTCGACATGGTGCCGCAGGACTACGTCACCCGAGCCGTCGGTGACCTCGTCCGCGGCGGGGTGAGCAGCGGCGAGTTCTGGCTCACCGCGGGCAAGGAGGCGCCCCGGCTCGGCGAGATCGCCGACATCTGCGCGGAGTTCGCCGTCCGCCGCGGACTGCCCGCACCGCAGCGGCCCCGGCTCATCCCCGTGGAGGCGGTGCACCGGCTGCTGCTGCCCATGCTGGAGGGCACCGCCCTGCCCGAGGCCACGCGCCGCAGGTTCCAGCACTACGCCGAGTTGCTGCTGGTGTTCCAGCGCGAACTCCCCTTCGACACCTCGCTCGGCCGACCGCACTGCGGCACCCGCCTCAGCCGCGCCGACATCCGCGCCGCGCTCGTGCGCAACCTGGAGAGCTGGGCCGACGACCACCCCGCCGTCCTCACCCGCCACCGCACCGCCCGAACCGTCACGACCCCGACCGAGGTGGCCTCATGACACGCTCCCCGGACACCACGGCCGTACGGGCGCAGGAGGCCGCAACGACACGAGAGGGCACGCCGCCGACGGCGGCCGTGCCGGCCCAGGCAACCCACCCGTCCGACCCCGTCGACCTCCTCGACCTGTACCTCCGCCACATCGGCTCCGGCCGCGCCGTCATGGGCCGGGTCCTCGGAGGCATGGCCGAGGTGCGGTCCGAAGGCCCCTGGATCCACACCGACGACGGCCGCAGGCTCCTCGACTTCGGCGGCTACGGGGTCTTCATCCTCGGCCACCGGCACCCGGCCGTCGTGGCGGCGGTGCACCGGCAGATCGACGCCCACCCACTGGCCAGCCGGGTCTTCCTGGAACCGGTCGCCGCGCGCGCCGCGCAGGCGCTGGCCGCCCACACGCCGCCCGGCATGGACTACGTCCACTTCGTCAACTCCGGCGCCGAGGCCACGGAAGCCGCCCTCAAACTGGCCCGCGCGCACGGCCGCAACGCCGTCGTCACCACCCGTAAGGGCTTCCACGGCAAGACGCTCGGCGCCCTCAGCGTCACCGCCAACGCCACCTACCAGACGCCGTTCCAACCGCTGCTGCCCGACACCACCCAGGTCCCCTACGGGGACGCCGCCGAGCTGAAGCAGGCGCTGGCCGCCCGCCGCGACCGGGCGTGCGTCATCGTCGAGCCGGTGCAGGGCGAGGGCGGCGTGCACATCCCGGAGCCGGGCTACCTCACCGAAGTCGCCGCGCTGTGCCGGGAGTTCGGGGCGCTGCTCGTCGTGGACGAGATCCAGACCGGCATGGGCCGGCTGGGCACCTGGTGGGGCGTGGACGCGGAGGGCGTCCGCCCGGACATGCTGCTGGCGGGCAAGGGGCTCAGCGGCGGTGTCGTACCGGTCGCCGCGATGGTCGCCACCGCCGAGGCATACGCCCCCTTCAGCCGCGACCCCTATCTGCACACCTCCACCTTCGGCGCCTCCCCGATCGCCTGCGCCGCCGCCCTCGCCGCCGTCGAGACCATGGAGCGCGAGGACACCGTGGCCCGCGCGGCGTCCCTCGGCGCGCGCATCCTCGCCGGGGTACGGGACGCCTGCGCGCCGTACCGGGAGATCCTCGTCCGGGACGTGCGCGGACGCGGGCTGCTGATCGGGATCGAGTTCGCCGAGGAACGGGCCGTCGGCGAACTCCTGCTGGAACTCATCATGCGCGGCGTGCTCGTCAACCACTCCCTCAACTCCACGCGCGTGCTGCGCCTGACGCCGCCCGCCGTGGTGGCGGACGACGCGCTCGACCTGTTCCTCACGACCCTCGCCGAGGCCCTGCACACCACGGCTGCCCGTCTGGCCGGTTGATCAGGGAACCTCACCCGGAAAGGAACCGAACCCCCCATGCGTCAAGTGGTCCTGCACGCGATCGCCGACGGCTCGGAACCGGCCGCCGTCTACCACCGCATCACCGACTTCCGCCGCTACCCCGAACTCACCGACACCGTGCGCGAGGTCCGGGTGGACGCGCTGCCCGACGGATCGGTGGTGTCGGACTGGACCGTCTCCTTCCGCGGCGGGCTGATGCGCTGGCGAGAACGCGACACCTTCGCCCCGGACACGCTCACACTCACCTTCGAGCAGCTCAGCGGCGACTTCCAGACCTTTGAGGGGAGTTGGCGCTGCGAGCCCCGCGACGGCGGCACGCTCGTCGTGTTCACCGCCTCCTTCGACCTCGGCATCCCGACCCTCGCGGAGATCCTCGACCCGGTCGCCGAGTCCACCCTGCGGACCAACATCGCCCGCATCCTGGCGGGCCTGGTGGGCGCGGAGGTGATCGATGAGTGCGCCGCCACCGCTCACGGCTGAGTACGCCACGTACCGCGACCCCCTGCACGACGACCCCGGCCCCGGCGCCGCCCGCTGCCTCGGTCTCTACGCCAAGCTGGCCGCCGGCGTCGCCGTCGTGACCGCGCGCGGCGGGGACGGGCCGCTCGGGATGACGGTGTCCGCCGTGACCTCCCTGTCGGCCCGGCCGCCGCTGCTCCTGGCCTGCCTGCGCGACGGCTCCCGCACCCTCGCCGCCGTCCGGGCCCACGGCGTGTTCGCGGTGCACCTGCTGCGCGAGGAACAGCACGAACTGGCCGGCCGGTTCGCGAATCCGACGGCCCCCGCCGCGCAACGGTTCGCCGGCACGGACCTGCGGGAGGTCCTCGGCGTCCCGGTGATCGCGGACGCGCTGGCCTGGTCGGTGTGCCTGGTGGCGGACGTACGCCGGTACGGCGACCATCATCTGGTCGTCGGACAGGCCGCCGCCGTGCACGTGGGCGGCGGGCGCCCGCTGCTGTGGCACGACCGCCGGTTCCGCTCGCTGCGCGACCTTGCGCCGGAGGGCACCGGATGACGCCACCGGCGTCCGGCACCCCCGCCTGGGAGCCGCCGGACCTGCCCGCCCAGCCCCCGCTGCACGGCACCTGCACGGCGGACGTGGCGGTGGTGGGGGCCGGCCTGGCAGGCCTGGCCTGCGCCTACCACCTGGCCGAACGCGCCCCGGACCGCGAGATCGTGGTGATCGACGCCGAGGGACCCGCCGCCGGTGCCAGCGGCCGGGGCACGGGTCTGCTGGGGCCGCGCGCGGGACCCGCGATCGACCGTGCCGTACGCCGTCACGGGCCCTGGGCCGCACGCCGGATGCATCTGGCGAGCGTACGGGCCGTGACGGAGGTCCTCGACCTGTGCGGGCGGCTCGACGTGCCGTGCGGGCTGCGCCCCGGCGCGCAGATCATGGCGACGCGCGCCCCGGCCGGCCTGGCGTCGCTCGGCCGGCAGGCCGGGGCCTACCGTGCGCTGGGCCTGGACGTCCCGGAGCTGTCCGGCGCGCAGGTACGCGCGCGCGTGGGCGTCCCCTACACCGCGGGCCTGCTGCACCGCACCTCCGCGACCCTCGACCCGGCCGCCCTCACCGGCGCCCTCGCCCGTGCCTGCGCCGCCAAGGGCGTACGGTTCCACGGGCGCAGCCCGCTGCTGGCGGTGCGCGCGGGGGAGCGCGGCGGCTGCGAGCTGGACTTCCCGCACGGCCGGCTCCGCGCCCGTCGGGCGGTCCTCGCCGTCAACTCCGCGGCGCCGTCCCTCGGTCTGCCGGTCGGCACGATCCTGCCGCTGGAGGTGTACGCCGTCGCCACCGCGCCCGTGAGCGACGCGGCGTACGAACAACTCGGCGGGTACGACGGGTACGCCGTCGTCGACGCGCTGCCGATGGCCCCGTACTTCCGGCCCCTGCCCGACGGCGGTCTCGTGGCCGGCGGCGGCACGGTCACCCTGCCCGCCGGACTCGGCGCCCCCCGGCTGCGCGCCGCCCGGGAGCGGGCCTGGGCGTGGCTCGGCCGCTGGGTGCGGTCCCTGCACCCCGAGCTGGCCCAGCTGCAGGTCACCCACCGCTGGTCCGGCCGCGTCGGCATGACCGGCGACGGCCTGCCGGTGGTCGGCCCCGTCCACGGTCTGCCCGGCGTCTGGTACATCGGCGGCTGCTGCGGCCACGGCCTGGCGATGTCCGTCGCCCACGGAGCCCATGTCGCCGCGGCCCTCCTGGGCGAGCGGGACGCCGGGTACCCGCTGCCCTGGCACCGTTCCGCCGCCCCGCGCATGCCCGTGCACGGCCCCGCCCGCCCGCTCCTTCGGACCTACCTGGACGCCCTCGGCCGCTCCACGCGGCGCACCTGCTGACATCCCGCCCGCCGACACGTTCCACCGACACGGAGGTCCCGCCATGACCCGACGCCCCCTCGGCAGCGACGGCTGCCTGCCGCCGACGCTCCGGATGGGCACCGCGGACGTCGCCTACCACCTGGCCATGCGCGGCAGACCGCTGCCTGTGGCCTTCGTGTTCGGCTTCGGCGGCCGGGCACCGACCCTGGACGCGGTACGCGCGCGGGTGGCCGAACGTGCCCACCGCATCCCGTCGTTGCGCTACCGCATCGAACGGCACCGCCCCGTGTTCCGGCGCGTCGACGCGATCGCCGTGGAGCGCCATGTGCACGAGGTGTGGCTGCCCGAGGACGCCGACGAGGCGGAGGCCGCGCGGCTGATGCTGACCCGGCCCATGAACACGGGCACCCGGCCGCCGTGGGACGTGTGGCTGGTCCACGGCCCGAGCGGCGGTTACAGCCTGTGCTATCGCTCCGACCACGCCGCGCAGGACGGCGTCGGCGCCGCCCACACCGCCCGGGACCTCCTCGACGACCACCCCCAGGGCGGCCCCGCGGCCCACCATGCCTCGTGGCCGACCCGCCGGGGTCTGGCCGACGCCCTCGGCGACGCAGTGGGCGGCCTGCGCGCACCCACCCCCAAACCGGCCTTCGACGGGCCGAGCAGCGGCCGCACCACGCTGTGCCGGGCGCAGACCCCGCTGGCCGGGCTGCGCGCCATCGGCCGCGCACACGGCGGCACCGTCAACGACGTCTACCTCGCCGCCCTCTCCCACGCCGTGCACTCCTGGCACATGAAGGCGACCGGAACCCCCCATCCGCCGCTGCCCGTCGCGGTCCCCATGTCGGTCCGGCCGCCGGGGGAGGAATGCGCTCCGGGCAACCGGATGGTCACCGCCCGGCTCCTGCTGCCCTGTGACGAGCCGTCACCGCGGCAGGCCCTCGCCCGGGTGATCGCGGCGACGGCCGTACTGCGTGCGAGCCGCCGCCGCGACGCCGTCCGCCTGCTGCTGGCCGCAACCCCCCGGGCCCTGGGTGCCCGCGTCGGCACACGCATGGTCAACGGCGACGTCGTCGCCGCACCGGCCAGCAGCGTCGACTTCGGAACCGCCCTCGTCCACCAGGGGGCCGCGTCCCGCAGCGCCGCGGTCTTCGCGGGCGTCGCGGCCGGCATCCGCTGCCTGACCACCCTGACGAGCCAGCACGACACCTCCTGCCTCACGGTCGTGCACGACGCCGCCCTGGCCACCGCCGGTGAACTCCCGGACCTGTGGCTGGCGGCGCTGCTGGAACTGGAGCGCGCGTAGCCGCCGTACGGATGCACGCCACAGGAGCCCCGGGCCGCACAACCCGGGGCTCCTCCTTCGTGCCGGTCACTTCGTCAGCGTGCCCGTCGTCAGGAACGCGCACTTGGCGGCGGCCTCGGTGAGCAGCGGCAGACAGGGGGCGAGCCGCTGGATGACGTACGGCAGCGTGAAGAGATCGGCGACGCCGGCCTCCCAGCCCTGCTCCGCCCACCAGCCCTCGGGGTCGGCGAGCTGCCAGTGCCAGGCGACGCCGGTCGTGGACAGGGCCTCCAGGAAGGGCGCCACGAACGCGGTCGAGGCGGCCTCGGCGTTCACGCACTCCGCGCCGAACGTGCTGCCGGGCGCGGAGAGTTGTGTCATCGCGCCGACCACGGACAGCACGGCGTCCGGCCGGAGGTGGTACAGCAGCGTCTCGGCCAGCCACGCCGTGGGCCGGCGCGGATCGAAGTCCGCCGCGAGCAGGGCCTCGGCCCAGGGCCCGCTCGGGTCGACGCCGATCGTGCTGCGCCGGCCGCAGGTGGGGCGGGTCCCGTCCAGCACGCGGTCCTTGAACTCCAGTACGGCGGGCGCCTCGATCTCGAAGACGTGCACACCGGCCGGCCAGTGCAGCCGGAAGGCACGGGTGTCCAGGCCGGCGCCGAGCAGCACCACCTGGCGGCAGCCCGAAAGGGAGGCGGTGACCAGGTGCTCGTCGAAGTAGCGGGTGCGCACCACGGCCCAGTCGGGCAACAGGCGTTGCAGCGGCCCGTCACCGGGCGGCCCGCCGGCGAACCGGGCCGCGTGCAGGAAGTCCGCGGCCCAGGGATCGAGGACGTACGGCGAGTCCCGGCCGCATTCGGCGGCATGCGCGGCGGCCGTCCAGAGCGCCACGCGCGAGAGGCCGTACGACGGTGAGACGTCCTCGGCAAGGGTGCCGTCCGGCGCCGGGCCGGGCTGCGGGCGTGCGGTCTCGGGCAAGGGGAACCTCCGTGTGGTCTGCGGGTTTCGGTGACTGCTGTGGGCTCGAACGGGTCGTCAGCGGGAGCGGCGGCGGGCGAGCAGATACGCCAGCGCGCCCAGGGCGACGAGGCCGCCGGAGGGGCGCGTCGGGCGCTGACCGCCCATCGCGGCGGTGGTACGCGGCTCGTGGACCTGCAACGCGAACTGACGGTTGGCGATGTCGCCGAGCACCCCGCGCATCTGCTCGGGGCTGGTGACGGCGGCGAGCAGCAGTTCCATGGAGTTGCGCGCGAACTGGTGCCGCCCCAGGAACTCGCGGCCCAGCGCGAGGAGGATCTTCGCCACCTCGCCCTGGAACACCTCCGGCAGTGTGATCTCGGGGGCGAGGCAGCGCACCGACCCGTCGAGGTTCGCGAAGGACTTGCCGAGCAGCGAGACCGCCGGCGGTGAGCCGATGCCCCGCTTGGTCGCCTTCGCGAGCACGGTCGTCAGGGACACCCCGAAGTTCAGGTCCTCCAGGGACAGATGGGAGACCTTGGGCACGAAGGCCGCCATGTCGGCGGTGAACGCGGGCATGTTGGACCACGACGTCACCCGGCCCATCTCGGCCCAGTGGCGCGCGAGCCCGGCGCCGTCGTTCTGCGCCAACGTCATGAACAACGGCAGCAGTTGCAGACTCGTACGGCGGTCCAGGCGGCCGACCATGCCCCAGTCGATGAGCGTCGCGGGTCCCCCCGGCACGGCGAAGACGTTGCCCGCGTGCGGGTCGGCGTGGAAGACGCGGTGCACGAAGTACCCGTGGTACATGAAGCGCAGCAGGTCCTTGCCGATCTCGATGCGCTCGTCGTCGCCGAAGTGGGCGCGGTCGATGTGCCGCACCGACTTGCCCGGCGCCAGCGACTGGACCAGGACCCGGGGACTCGCGTGCAGCACCCTGGGCACCTCCAGCGTGCGGAAGGACCGCACGTACTGCCGGGCCTCGTCCATGTTGCGGGCCTCACCGGTGAAGTCCAGCTCCGGTTCCATCGCGTCGAAGACGGAGCCGAGCATCGCCTCGACGTCGATGACCTCGTTGAAGCGGGGCGCGAGACGGGCCACGATCCGGGAGGCCCGGCGCATCAGGGCCATGTCCGCGAGCACGCCCTCACGGATCCCGGGGCGCTGGACCTTGACCACGGCCGGGCGGCCGCCGGGCAGCGTCACCCGGTAGACCTGGGCGAGGGAGGCGGCGCCGAGCGGGGTGACGGTGTCGATGTCGTCGAACCGCAGCTTCCAGTCGGGGCCCAGATCGCCGGCCAGCACGGGCTCGAACACCGAGAAGGGCTGGACGTCCACCTGGTCGTGCAGGTTCTGGAGCTCGTCCCGGATGGACTGCGGCACCATGTCGGGCCGGGTGGACAGGATCTGACCGAGCTTCACGTAGAACGGGCCGAGGCTCTCCAGGGCGTGCCGCACGGCCTTGGCCCGCCGTTCGTCGGCCCCCGCGGAGCCCGCGCCGGCCTCGGCCGCGTCACCCGCCTGCCCCTGTCTCGTACGTCTGCGCAGCCGCGTGGCCTGCCCGACCTCGTCGGCGACGAGGCTCCCCAGCACCTTGACCACCAGCCGCAGCCGATCCCCGACGACAGACGCCATCGTGCGTGATCTCCTCAGGTAGAGCGGGTCGCAGGACCGGTACGGTGACCGGCCCAGCGGATGTACGTGCCGAGCCGGTCACCGCGAGCCGTGCGGACGTGGGCGCCGTCAGGCGTTGGCTGCCTTGCCCGCCGGTGCCTGAAGTGCCTGGATGAGCTTCGGGATCAGTTCGAGGAGCTGGGCGAGCTGGGCCGGCAGCGCGAGCAGATCGCCCACGCCCTCGGCGGCGTGCCCGACGCCGCCCGCCAACTGGCCGACGCCGCCCGCCAGTTGCCCGATCCCGCCGAGCGCGTTCGCGGCACCGCCGACCGCGGCCAGGGGGTTGGCCGCGCCCGCGGCGCCCGCGAGTCCGCTCAGCGCGGCGAGGGGACTCGCGGCCCCCGCGCCGCCGCCCGCCGCGCCGGCGAGGGCGGCGAGCGGGTTGGCGGCGCCCGCACCGGCGGCGCCGGCGAGCGCGGCCAGCGGATTGCCGGCCCCGGTCGCGCCCGCCGCTCCGGTCAGCGCGGCCAGCGGGTTGCCTGCCGAGCCCGCGAGCGTCGCCAGCGGATTCGCGGCGCCCGCGAGCAGTGCGGCGGGGTTGGCGGCGCCGGCCAGAGCCGCCAGGGCGTTCACCGGGATGCCGGCCAGGGCCTCGACGGAACCGGTGGCGGACGATGACTTCTCGGGCCGGTTGAGAATGTCGTCGAAGGCCTCCTTTCCGCTGTCCGCCATATTGCCCATGAGGTCCTTGAGGATGTCCTGCATGTTTTTGTTGGACATGATCGGTTTTCCCTTCGGTTGGTTATCCCGGTTGGTTATCCCGTGGCGTCTTCCATGGCCTTCAGGCAGGCCGTTCTGAGGCGTGCCCGCCCTCTGGTGAAAGCGGCCTCCGCCGCCTTGAGGGAGATGTTGTGCATTCGGGCGAATTCCGCTGTGGAAATTCCCTTGGACCGGGCGAGTATTACTTCCTGTTCACGCCCCCTCAGTTGCTGGACCTGGTTGAGCAGCCACTTGCCGAACTCCTCGTCGCAGATGTCCTCCTCGGTCGTCCCGGGGGCGTCCAAGAAGGCCGTCCGTTGTAAGAGACGTCTGCGGCGTTCCAGGTCACGATAGAAATCCGTGCACAGGCGCAACGCCACGGAGGTGAGGAAGGGGCCCAGCCGGCTGCCGTCCAGGGCGGAGTGGGCGGCCGCCCGTGCCAGCGTCTCCTGCACGCAGTCCTCGGCGTCCTGATGGCTCGGGAGTCGTCGTCGGACCAGCCGCATCAGGCGGTCCCGGTGCTGGGATATGTCGTCCCAGGAGCATTGGGCGGGCGAAGGGCAGGAGGGATTTCGTGCCATATGGAATGCAGCCCGTAGTCTCTCGTTCGAGCAGGGGGAATGGTGGCCCGAATCAGATTTGTGGGCCCCAATTTTTTCCTACCCGAGGTGTCGGGGCGGCAAACCGTAAATCTTTCTTGCGGAATACGCGGGAATGGCTTTCCGTGCGCATACGCTCTTATTTTCGGGAGGGAATCTCCCGGCGCGTCCAGTCGCGGTTCCAGTTGACCCACATGTCCCGCACGGTCTGCTGCACCAGCGAGGAGCCGCGCCGCACGTCGGTGGTGAGGGCCTGGACCGCCTCCTTGCCGACGAGCCGCGCGCCTCCCGTGAAGTACGTCCCCCGCACGTGCCGGGGTGAGCGGAACCTGCCCCACAGCAGGATCCGCATCAGCGGCCACAGGGTGAACACCCCGGACGGGCAGCGGTCCTCGGGGTCGAGCGTGCCCCACACCGCCGGGCACAGCCCGCTCTCCCGCAGCAGGTCGAAGATGCGCGTCACGGTCTGATTTTTCGTCAGATCGCCCGTTCCGTAAGCGAGTACGACGTCCCGTGCCTCCTCGAAGAGCTGCCGGACCCAGGGATTGTCGACGCCCTGAAGACCTCGATAGGGCGCCGTCTCCAATGCGGTGAAAGACGCCGGATCACCCGTCTTCTCGAACGCCACCGCCGCCTGGTTCTGCGCGTTCGTCCCGTACAGCGTCGTGATGGTCCACACCCGGTTCCACGCGTTCCACAACTCGAAGTCGTCGAACGAGACATAACTGCACGAGACCAGGTCGTCGTAGAACCGGAACATGCGCTTGATCCACTGCTCCAGATACCCGAACCGGGCGGTGCCGAAATCGTCCTCCCGCACCGCGTCGATGATCCGGTGGCTCAGCGCGTTGAGCGCCATCACCGTCACCGCGAGCCCGCTGGAGAACAGCGGGTCGATGAAGTCGCTGGCGTGCGGCAGCAGACACCACCGGTCGCCGACCACCGTCCGCGACGAGAACTGCGTCCGGTCGGTCGACACATACGGCCGCACCGCCCGCGCCCCCTCGAACTGCCGCGCCACACTGGGGAACTTGTGCACATAGCGCCAGAACTCCTCCTCCGCCGACATCCCCTCGGGACGCGGATGGCGGTCCAGATCGAGATTGACGCCGACGCTGCACAACTCGCTCGTGCCGGCGCTGTGGTTGTCGAACGGGATGACCCAGAACCAGCCGCCCCGGAAGAGGTGGTGCAGCGTGCCCTGGCTGAACGGGCTGGGCATCCCGTGCTGTTCGCGCGGCGGCGCGACGGTGTCGAAGGGGCGCACGTTCACCATGTGCGTGAAGAGGGTGCGCGAGCGCGTCCGGTACGGCGGCTCCTGCCGCAGCCCGAGCCGCTCCGGCAGCAGCGCGCGCATGCCGCCGGCGTCGACGACGTACGACGCCTGGAAGGTGCCCTTCTCCCGGGTGACGAGCGTGACGCCGTCCTCGTCGAACTTCACGTCGTCCACGACGGTGTGGGTGTGGGCGGTCGCGCCGTACGAGACGGCGACGTGGAACATGTACGCGTCGACGTCCTGCCGCAGATAGTGCGAGTCGGGTCCCAGCGGCGGCCCCCAGGTGGGGTACTGGGTGCACTCCTCGGCCCGGGTGGGCTCCCCCTCGCGGTGGTAGACGAAGCTGAAGTTGCGCTTGACCCCGCAGTTCGACGACACGTGGCGGCGCAGGGCCCCGTTGGTCGCGAGGTGCTCGATCTCCGGGACGTCGTAACGGCGGGCCAGGACCCGCAGGCCGAAGGTGGTCTCGGGGACGGTGGACTCTCCGATGGCGAACCGGGGGTGACCGCTTCCCTCCAGAAGCAGCACCCGCACGCCGTGGCGGGCGAGGATCGCCGCCAGCATCGTCCCTCCGATGCCGCCTCCGACGATGGCGACATCGAAAACACGCTGGTCGTCTTGCACGTCTTCGTCCTTTCGCGACGGGAAATGCGCTGTGCCGGGCCGGTGGTCGACGGCCGTCAGACCGCCGGCCGGCCCGGCAGTGCCCGGCGCAGCCCGCAGGCGGCCACCCGGGCGGAGAACGACAGGGCGAACCAGGGAGTGGGCGCGAGCGCGGCCAACCGCCCCCGCTCGCCCGGCAGTCGGCGGTCGCCGCGCCCGGTGACGTCGAGCCAGGCCCCGAAGTGCAGCAGCCGCGCCTCCGGCCCCGCCTGCCGCGCCGGCCGGGGCCGCATGTGCTCACGGACCGCCCGGGTCAGCGCCGCACGCCGCGCGTCGTCCACCCCGTACCCAGCCAGGAAGTCGTCGAGCAGCGCGGCCGAACGGCCCGGGAATCCGCCCCGCTGCGGTGCGCCGCCGCGGGACAGCCCGGAGTCGTGGAACGCCGCGGCGACGAACAGCCCCGCCCGGTCGTAGTGGATCCCACGGGTGCGCGCGTAGGCGTCGGCCAGCAGGAACGTACGCAGCGAGTGCAGCGCCGTGCGCGGTGGTACGAGGCGGTCCAGTTCGCGCAGCGCCGCCGCCACGAGCCGGTCGCCGAGCAGCCCCGACACCGACGGCTCGGCGAGCAGCGGACGCCACGCCCGCGGCGCGGAGGCGGCCGTACCGCCCTCGTCCGGACCGGTGCCCCGCACGTCGTGCGGACGCGCGGACATGTCGTGCGGATGCCCGGAAATGCCGTGCGGGTCGGCGGACATGACGAACTCCTCTCGCATGTGCGATGTGCCGGTTGCGCCTGTCTCCTCTCTTTACGCCCGGATCCCGCATCCCCCTGCCCCGGTCCCGCCATCGCCCGGACCTTGGCCGATCTTCGCCCTCGTGCCCTCGAACGCGGATACGGCGGGCGCGAACCCGGCGAACGGGGGGCAGAGATCCCCGCACTGACCAGCCGCCACCGCGCTCGACAGGGAGCCGCCCGTGAAGGCCAGTACCGCCCACCCCTTCGAACCCGCAGCCACCCTCGCCCCGCGCCGGATGCTCCTGGGCTACGGCGCGTTCGTCGGGATTCCCGTCGGCGTGACGGCGCTGATCCTCGCCTCGGTCGGCTACCCGGGCCCCGCAGGCCACGCGCCCGCCGACTCCGGCGCCGTACCCCTGTACCGGATCCTCGGTGCCCTGGCCCTGGTCACCGGCTGCGCCGCCTGGGCCGGCGCGACGGCCCGACGGCTGGGGCAGCCGAGGGTGGTCGGGGAGATCGCCGTCGCGCTGCTGCTGGGGCCCTCGGTGTTCGGCGCGCTCCTGCCGGAGGTGCAGCGCCGGGTGCTGCCTCCCGAGGTGTTCCCGTTCCTCGACACGCTGGGCCAACTCGGCGTCACCCTCTTCATGTTCACCGTGGGACGCGAACTGTCGATGACCGCGCTGCGCCGTGACGGTCTGTCCGCATCGACACTTATCGGCCATTCCGGCATCGCCCTCCCGTTTCTGACCGGTGTGCTCGTCGCCCTGGCCCTGCCGGACACCTACCGGCCCGACGGGGTGGGCGCCGTGCCGTTCGTGCTCTTCATCGGGCTGGCCCTGAGCATCACGGCCGTACCCGTACTGGCCCGGCTGCTCGCCGACGAGGGCAGGCTCAACACCAGGCTCGGCACCCTTGCGATGGCCTCGGCGAGCGTCGCCGACGTCACGGCCTGGTGCCTGCTGGCCCTCGTCCTGGCGATCGCGAGCGGCGGCTCACCGGCGGCCGCGGCCGTGACGGTCGGCTGGGTCGTCCTGTTCGGCCTCGTCGTGTGGTGCGTGGTACGCCCGCTGCTCGTGCGCCTGCTCGCTGCGCAGCGCCCCGAGGGCCCGATGGCCGCGGCCCGCACGGCCGCCATCGTCCTGGTGACCGTCCTGCTGTGCGCGCTGGCCACCGAACAGATCGGGGTGCACGCGCTGTTCGGGGCCGTGGCCGCCGGCCTCGCCATGCCGCGTACGGAGGCGGTGGAGCAGATCGCCTGGCGGGTGGAGGGGCTCACCAGCTGGATGCTGCTGCCGTCGTTCTTCATGGCCGTCGGCCTGAGCACCCGGCTCGGCGCGGTGCCCGGCGCGCTCGGCTGGATCGTCTGCCTGGCCGTTCTGGCTGCCGCGGCGGCGTCCAAGTTCGTCGCCACCGTGGTGCCCGCCCGCCTGCTGCGCTTCTCCTGGCGGGAGTCGGCGCAGCTCGGCGCGATGATGAACTGCCGGGGCCTGACCGAACTCATCATCCTCAACACGGGACTCGCGGCCGGACTGCTCTCGCCCGCCCTGTTCGTCATGCTCGTCGTCATGGCTCTCGCCACCACCGCCATGACGGGACCACTGCTGCGGCTCCTGGACGACTGACCCGGCGCGAGACGGGGGGACCGCGCGCCGGGCGTGCTCTCCGGTGCCCCGTTCGGCGCAGTTGCCGCGCGCGGGGACCGGGCAGCCAGACACCGTGATCACGGTTCTGAACGTTCACGAGCGCTGCCTCCCCGCGCCGCCGGAGGCCGTCGGCGCCCTGATCGACCGCCTGGGCGGCGCGGAGGACCGGCTCTGGCCGCCCGACTGGCCACCGGTGCGCTTCGACGGGCCGCTCGCCGTCGGGGTGGCCGGCGGTCACGGCCCGGTGCGCTATGTGGTGAGCCACTATGTGCCGGGCCACTGGGTGCGCTTCCGGTTCACCGGACCGCGCGGCTTCGACGGCTTCCACGAGTTCAGCGTCGAACCACTGGGCGACGGGCGCACGGTGCTGCGCAACACTCTCGTCGTGCGTCCGCGCGGCCTGCGCTGGCTTGGCTGGCTGCTGTTCTTCCGGCCGCTGCACGACGCGGCCTTCCGGCACAGCCTGGACTGCGCCGAGCGCTCGCTGACCGGCCAGGTGGCGTGCCCGGCGCAGTGGGGTCGGTACGTCAGCCTGCTGCGCGCCGCGAGCGCCCGCCTGATGCCCCGGCCGGCCGGCCGACGCGGATCAGGGGCGCCGGGTCGGGGACCGTAAGACCGGGAGAACGATGGCCGCGCGCAGGAAGGACGGACCGCCGTGAGTCTCCCGCAGCCCAAGATCCCCGGCATCAACACGGACGACGTCACCACCGACCTCACCGAGGCACCGCACCGGGCGGCCGGTCTCGGCCGGGCCGCCGTCGCCGGAGTCGTCGCCACCGTCGACGTGGAGGCGGGAGAGGACGACTGGGACCTGCCGCTGAGCGAGGAGCATCCGCGCCCGGTGGTGCTCGTGCACGGCACGTTCGGCAACCGCGGCTACACCTGGACCGACGCCACCCCGCTGCTGCGGCGCGCGGGCCACCGTGTCTTCCGCCTCGACTACGGCCGGCATCTGCACCCGGTGCTCTTCGGACTCGGCGACATCAGGGCCTCGGCACGGCAACTCGCCGAATACGTCGAGGAGGTGCTGCGCCGCACCGGCGCGGCGCAGGTGGACCTCGTCGGGTTCTCGCAGGGCGGCATGATGCCCCGCTATTACCTCAACGCCCTCGGCGGCGCCCCCAGGGTGCACCACTTCGTCGGCATCGCCCCGAGCAACCACGGTGTGACCGCCCAGGGCCTGATGAACCTCGCGCGTCAGATCCCGGGCGCCAGGGAACTCGTCGAGCAGGGTGCCGTGGGCACCGTCGTCCCGGCCTGGCCGCAGCTCCAGCACGACCACCCCTTCCAGCAGGAACTCGCCGACCTGGGCGAGACCGCGCAGGGCGTCCGGCACACGGTGATCGCGACGAGCCACGACGACGTCGTCACGCCGTACACCTCGTGCGCGCTCGCCGGGGCCGAGGGCAGCCACGTCAGGAACGTCGTCCTTCAGGACCTCGACCCCGAGGACCGCACCGCGCACGTCGCCATGCCCTACAACCCGACCGTGCTGAAGGCGGTCCTCGAAGCCCTGGCCGAGTGACCGTACGGCTCGCTCAGCGGCTGCCGTCCAGCAACACCCGGGCGACCAGTGCCGGATCGTCGCTCATCGGCACATGGCCGCAGCCGGGCAGGCGCACCAGCCGGGCCCGGGGGATGATCCGCTTCGCCCGGACGCCCTGCCGGGGTATCAGCAGTCGGTCCTTGCTGCCCCACGCCACGGTGACCGGGATCCCCGACACGTCATCGGTGAACTGCACCTCCCGGCCGGAGTGGAGGGTCTCGAAGAAGCCCTCCGCGCGGGCCAGTCCGACCGTCTCGGCGACCACGGACTCGGGCGAGCGGCGGCCGGGGCGGGCGTAGATGGTGCTCGTCAGGGTGGCACGGCCGGCCGCCGAGCGGGACAGCCACTCGACGAGGGGCAGCGGCATGCGCTCGGCGGTCCGCCGCATCCCGGTCAGGACGGTGAAGGCGTACTGCCGCTCCAGCTGCGACCAGAACCCGGCCGGGGACAGGGCCGTCACCGAGCGCGCGAGGTTCGCGCGGCCCAGGTCCAGGGCCAGCAGTCCGCCCAGCGAGTTGCCCGCGACATGCGGCCGCTCCAGCTCCAGGGCCTCGCACAGCGCTCCGAGCACGACGCTCATCGACGCCAGGTCGTGCCCCAGCCCGTCCGGCAGCGCCGGGGACTCACCGCACCCCGGCAGATCCACGGCAATCACGTCACGCTCGCCCTCCAGGACGGGTATCACCGGGTCCCACACCTGACGGTGATGGCCGATGCCGTGCAGCAGGAGCAGCGGTTCGCCGGTGCCCGCACGCTCGTACGAGACGGTCATGCTCTGCGGGCCGTGCGAGGTCGGGACTTTGAAGGAGACGGTGGCGGACATGCTGCTCCTCGTCGGGGCGAACGGACTGGGCGTCGTGTAGACAGCCTGTCAGCAATTGCTACCGACGGGTAGACCCTGGCGGAGAGCCCGGCCCGCGACGGCGATTTCGCCTGGACAGGGCCCGGCGGGTGGGCTGGGATGGTGCCGTGACCACCGGAACCGAGACCGACGTCTTCGAAGCGCACCGTCCCGTCCTGCTGGGCGTCGCCTACCGCATGCTCGGCCGCGTCGCCGACGCCGAGGACGTCGTGCAGGAGGCATGGCTGCGCTGGTCGGCGGCCGACCGGTCCGAGGTGCGCGAGCCGCGCGCCTATCTGGTGCGCATCACCACCCGCCTGGCCATCGACCGGCTGCGCCAGGTCAAGGCGCGCGGTGAGACCTACACCGGCCCCTGGCTGCCGGAGCCGTATGTCACCGACTTCGGGGACACCGTCCCGGACACCGCCGAGCGCGCCGTCCTCGCCGACTCCGTCTCGCTCGCCGTCCTGGTCGTCCTGGAGTCGCTGTCGCCGCTGGAGCGTGCGGTGTTCGTGCTCAGGGAGGCCTTCGGCTACCCGTACGGTGAGATCGCCGTCATGCTCGACCGCGGCGAGGCGGCGGTACGTCAACTGGCCGGACGTGCCCGCAAACACGTCGACGAACGGCGCCCCCGCTACCGCGTCGACCCCACCCAGCGACGCGACCTGACCGAGCGTTTCCTCGCCGCCGCCGCGGAGGGCGACCTGGAGGGGCTCATGGCGCTGCTGGCCCCGGACGTGCGGCTGGTCGGCGACAGCGGCGGCAAGGCCAAGGCGCCGCTGCGGGTCCTGGAGACGGCCGACCACGTGGGCCGCTTCATCGTGGGCGCCGCACGCAAGGGCGTCGACGAACTGTCCTGGCGCTTCCTGGAGATCAACGGCGGCATCGCGGTGCTGGCCCTGTCCGGCGGCAAGCCCGACTCGGTCTTTCAACTGGACGTCGTGGACGGCCGTGTCCAGGCCGTCTACATCATGCGCAACCCCGACAAGCTGCGGTGGCTGGCCGCCGGTTAGACCACGGGGGCTTTGCCGACATGTAACCAATGCCGTGCTGCGCGAACGTGCCGTGAACGTTCCCGGGCGTCCCGCGCACAGGCGGACATGGGATGGAGGATTGGTATTGACCAAGGGTGAGGCCCGCCCTATGGTCGCAGATAAGTGCAACAACCTTTAATAAACAAGGGCGCTAAAACGCCGCCGGGCAACGGCGATTGCGGAGGACAGGGTGGGGACCACGCAACTGGAATCGGTGCCGGAACCGAAGTACTGGCATCTGAGGACCGTGCTCAGCGAGGCACTGGACTCGGAGTTCTCCGTGGGCGAGATCCTGCCCAACGAACGCGACCTGGCGGCCCGCTTCGGCGTCGCCCGGGCCACGCTCCGCCAGGCTCTCGAACAGCTCGAACTGGAAGGCAGGCTCCAGCGCCGCCGCGGTGTCGGTACGACCGTCGCGCCGCCGCGCGTGGGCGTGGCCGTCGGCACCG
Source organism: Streptomyces sp. bgisy027 (assembly GCF_057710365.1). Taxonomy (NCBI): domain Bacteria; kingdom Bacillati; phylum Actinomycetota; class Actinomycetes; order Kitasatosporales; family Streptomycetaceae; genus Streptomyces; species Streptomyces sp. bgisy027. The sequence goes on along the minus strand of NZ_JBYIVZ010000034.1, from coordinate 592 downwards.
AGCAGCACGCCTGGCCGGGCGCGGCCGGCGACGTCTGGCAGACCACGGACTGCGAGCTTGCCGTGCCGGCCGCTTCGGTGGCCGACGCCCTGGAGAGCGGCCGGGACGAGCCCGTGCACACCGTGCGCCGCTCACGCGTGACGCACGGTCAGCCCGTCGCCGCCGAGCTGCTGTACATCCCCCAGACGTCGGTGCCCGACCTCTCCGGCATCGACGCCCCGTCCGGGGCGGCACGCGCGCGTGCCGTGCTGCGCGAGCTGCACCGGCTGGAGCTGGAGGGCCAGGACAGCGCCGTCGAGCTGGGCTCGGCCCGCGCGGACGACGCCAAGGCGCTGGACCGGCTCCCCGGGGCGCCCGTCCTCGTCGTGACGACCCGCTACATCGCCGAGGGCCGCACCGCGGCTCTCTCCGTCGCCACGTACCGCGCGGACACCTGCCGGCTGACCTTCGGCGACTCCGGCGGCGTGGAGATACACGAGGACCCGCAGCGCCGGGCGTCCTGACACCCGCGCGCACCCGCACCTGGCCGGGGGGGGGGGGGGGGGGGGGGGGGGGGGGGGGGGGGGGGGGGGGGGGGGGGGGGGGGGGGGGG
>NZ_JBYIVZ010000033.1:0-120810 GCF_057710365.1 Streptomyces sp. bgisy027 | reverse complement strand
CTCGTACCGGGCGTACTCGGGCTTTCGGGCGGTGCGGCGACAGGGCGTGCCGGGCGTCGCGCGCCAGGCGCCACTTCCGCACCAGGCCTTGGCCGCCGGGTGGCCCCGGTCGCCTGATGCACGAGCCGCCGCGTGTCCGTCGGCGGCCGTGCGGCAGGATGAGCACCATGAGCGTAGTCAAGATCAACGTACTGACCGTCCCCGCCGAGCAGCGCGAGACGCTGGAGAAGCGCTTCGCCTCCCGTGCGCACGCCGTGGAGGGCTCCGACGGGTTCGAGTGGTTCGAGCTCCTGCGGCCGGTCGAGGGCACCGACACCTACCTCGTGTACACGCGCTGGCGGGACGAGGAGTCCTTCCGGGCGTGGATGGAGGGCCCCATGAAGTCGGCCCACCAGGGCGGTGCCACGGAGGGCGAGCGTCCCAAGCCGGCCGCGAGCGGGTCCACGCTGTGGTCCTTCGAGGTCGTGCAGCAGGCGGGCCCCAAGGGCCAGTAGCGCGCCTGGTGTGCCGCGCGAGACGGCGGGGGTCCGCCCCCGCCGTCTCCCCTTCCCGGCCTACCGCGCTGCGGTCCTCGCCCGCTCCCGACGTGATCGGGCGACCGCCGCCAGGACGAACGTGACGCTGATCAGCAGGGACCAGGCGCCGAACTTCTCCACGCCCACGGGCTGCCAGCCGTCCATCTGGTACGGATAGCGCCAGGCGCCCACGTAGGTGGCGAAGTTCTCCGCGACCCACAGGAAGAAGCCGATCAGGACGAACGACAGGGCGAGCGGCATCCGGCGGCGGACACCGCGCACGGTGTACCGCACGGAGGTGCCGGCGGTGACGGCCAGCAGCAGCGCTGCCAGCAGCCAGCGCGCGTCCGGCAGCCAGTGGTGGCTGAAGAAGTTGATGTAGATCCCCGCGGCGACCAGGGCCGTCCAGCGGGGCCGGTAGCGCACCAGCTCAAGGTCGAAGAGCTGCCAGGCCCGGCAGATGTAACTGCCCACGGCCGCGTACAGGAACCCCCCGTACAGCGGGACCCCCGCGAACTTCAGGACGGCCGGCTCCGGATAGCTCCATGAGCCGAGGGACACCTTCACCAGCTCGAACGCCAGGCCGATGACATGGCAGACGGCGATGACGCCGATGTCCCGCCCGTTCTCCCAGCCGCGCAGCCAGAACAGCAGCGTCAGCAGCACCCCGTAGACGACGAGCAGGTCGTAGCGGGCCACGGGCAGGCCGGGCAGCAGGGTGGACGCCGCCACGCCGGACATCAGGGCGATGGCGAAGGCGCAGGACCGAGTCTGGAGCCATGCGAACTGAAGGAGCTGGCGCAGCGCCGCACCCAGGGGGCCGATGATGCCGATGGTGAGCATGATCCCTAGGACGAGCACACGGCCCGGTCGGTTGCCCCCGTTCCCGACCGGGCCGTGCCGGCGCCGAGCCGCCTCGCGGCGGTCAGTACCAGTTCGTGTACGTCAGGACGTGCCCGTCGCACGTCAGCAGGGCGCGTGAGACGCGGCCGCCGAGGTTGTTGCCGATCTTCGTGTAGGCGTAGTTGATGCCCGGGTCGACGGTCTCCGAGACCCAGCCGTCCGCGTTGCCCGCCCCGGAGTTCGAGCGCTCGGTGACGGCGGCGCAGTTGGCGCGGGAGTTGTCGATGCGGGCGTAGGAGCCGCACCTGTCGGAGTAGAAGTACTTCAGGGACATGCCCGAGGCGGTCTTGGTCGGCCCGACCTGCCGGAAGCTTCCGGTGCAGCCGCCGACGGTCGGGTACTGGCCCTCGAATCCGTAGGCCCCGTAGTTGCCGCCCGAGAAGGATGCGGCGTCGGCGGCGACCGGGGTGAGCGCCAGCATCGCGGCGGCGCCCGATGCGGCCAGCAGGGTCTGAACTGTACGGCGGCGCATGCGAGCCCTCTTTCATGGGTCGGTGGTGTCGTCGTGACGGTGGTGCCTGCCGTCGTCCGGCTTCGCATTCCTCGTCGTCAGGACCGTAGGGGCCCGTATCGCCGGAGCGGTACCTGATAAGTGTCAGGGTCCCTTGGCCACCGCCCTTCCCTAGGGTTCGAGACGTCGGCGAACGACTCGCCGGAACACTCCGCACAGCCGCAAACAGGGGGACATCCATGCCCAGTCGCACCATCGCCCGGGCCGCGCTCGTCGGCGTCGGCGCGCTCGCCCTGCTCGGTCCGCTCACCGCGGCGACCGCCGTCGCCGCCTCCGACGCGGACCAGGGCGGCGCCCGCATCATGGCCGCGCCGTACGCCGTCGTGCCCTACGAGACGGTCAACGTCCGCTCCGGCCCGGCACGCTCCTACGACAAGGTCGGCAGCGTCGCGGCCAACCAGCCGCGCGGCGCCTACTGCTGGGTGCGCGGCGAGACCATCAGCGACCACGGCTACACCAACGACGTGTGGGTCAAGCTCGTCGAGGGCTACGTGAGCGCCGTGTACCTCAAGGGCAACGACTACGGCGACCTGCCCGCTTCCGCGACCTGCTGACCGCCATCACCTTCCACCACCGGGGGACACACATGAAGACACAGCTGCGCCGCTGCGCCACCGTTCTGGCGGTGGCCGCGCTCTCCGTCGGCACCCTCGCCGTCACGGCCGAGGCCGCGCCGAGGGCCGGCAGCTCCGCCGTCGCGGCCGCCGACAACGGCGATCCGACCCTGACCGACGTCTACATCTGGGCGACGGACGTCAACCTGCGCAGCCGGCCGACGGCCGACTCGCCACGGCTCGCGGTCCGTTCGCAGTACTGGCTGGACGCCGTGTGCCAGACCCAGGGCCAGTACGTCCATGACCCCGCCGTCGGCGGCAACAACTGGTGGACCGCCGTGCAGGAGTTCGCCGGCAGCGACATCGCGTGGGTGAACAACCTCTACATCCGGGGCGGCGAGAAGATCGCCGGCGTACCCGACTGCTGACGCCCGGCGCGAGGCAGGGGCAGGGCGGGGCGGCCGGCGAAAACCCGTTGCGGCCGCCCCGCCCTGCCCCGACCCTGAGGCCATGCCCTACGTCCTTCGTCCGGCCGGCCTCACCGACGCGGCCACCGTCACCGAGCTCCTCAACGAAGTCGACCGGATCGAGATCGGCCGGCCCGAGACCGACCTGCACACCGTCGAGGCCGATCTGAAGCGGCCCGACATCGCCCTGGAACGCGACTCCTGGCTGGCCTTCGACGGCGAACGGCTGGTGGCGTACGGCTTGCTGTGGGACGAGTCGGGGGGCGAGCGCGTCGACGTCGACCACTATGTGCTCCCCGATCACCAGGCGGCCGGTGAGCTGGTCCTGGACGCGATGGAGGCCCGCGCCCTGGACAGGGCCCGTGAGAACGGTGCGGCCAGGGCGGTGGTGCATCTGCACCTCAACACCGGGCCCACCCTCGACACCGACTTGATCACGCGCCGCGGCTGGTACGCCGTGCGGCGCTATCACGTGCTGCAACGGCCCCTGGACGCCGCCGAGGACCTCGCGCCGGAACTTCCGGCCGACGTGACACTGCGGGCGTGCGCCGACGAGGCGGACCGAGCGCGCGTCCACGCGCTGTACCAGTCGAGCTTCGCCGAGCACTTCGACTTCCAGCCGCGCGCCTACGACCGGTGGCTGCACGACGTCGACGCGGACAACCTCGACTGGTCCATGGTGTGGATCGCCGGCACCGAGGAAGTCGGCGACGCCGGGTTCCTCATGGCACGCGACGACCGTGAGGCCATGGGCTGGATCCGGAGCATAGGCGTGCTGCGCGAGGCGCGGGGCGCTGGGCTCGGCGGCCTGCTGCTGAGGCACGCGTTCGCCGCCTTCGCCGGGCGGGGCCGGGAGACGGTGGGACTCGGCGTGGACACCTCCAACTCCACGGGCGCTCCCGCGCTGTACGAACGGCACGGGATGGCCGTGCACTACGCCGTCGACACCTGGGAGACGGTCCTGAAGTGACGGGCCGGGGCCCCGGGACCGCAGTGATTCACCGGCTCCCGGCGCCTGCCCACCAGGTCCACGCCCGCGCGTCAGACCGCCGGGTCCACTTCCATGTCCGTGGCGGGTGCGCGCCGTTGCTCGTACCGGAGAGCCGCGCCCGTGACGATCGCGCCGATGCCCTCCCACAGTCCCACGCCGAGGAATCCGGACGGTGCCCGCCCGCCGATCACCGCCAGGGTGAAGACCGCGCAGGTCAGCAGGCGGAAGGGGACGGTCCAGCGGAAGAACGCCTTCCAGTCGGAGAGCGCGGCCAGCACGTAGTAGACGCCCATGTTGAGCGCCGCCATGGAGGACGCCGTCAGGAAGACCGTCGTATGGTCCCCTTCGGCACGCCGGGAGTCCGGCACGGGCGTGAACCCCATCAGCCTGAGCAGGACGTCCGGGGCGATGAGCCCCACCACGCCCAGGGCGGCGGCGAGGACACCGAACCCGGCCATGGTCCAGCCGGACGGTGAGCGGGGCAGGCGTCGCACGAAGTCCTCCACGGGTCAGGGCAGTTGAGCCTCGCACACTCCGCGTACACCGTGCGCCCGGGCCGGCCGCCCGGAACGTCAGCGATCTCCTACGCCCGCTCACCCACCGCTTCTTCGGGCGTTGTTGTACAGCCGCAGCAGATGCTTCGCGACCGCGCACCGCTCGTTGTCGGCGTAGCACTGGCGACAGGTCCGCATGTGCTGCTCATAGTCGGTCCGTGCCTGGTGGAGGGCATCGCCTTGGGACGACATGGAAGTCCTCTGGGTGTTGGAAGGAAGGGGGCGGCCGAGCGGGTGCCGCGGTGACGTGCAGCGCACCTGAGGGAAAAGTGGATCATGTTACTTGTGGTACGGGAAAGTCGCGGCTCCGTCTGCCCCGTACGCCCCCCGCACGCTCCCGCCGGCCAGGAAAACACTTGGACTGCGCCACCCCGGAGGCGGGACACTGCGTATTCGACCAGCAACTCTACGTAGTCGACCTTACAGGGGTGGGATGGGAACGCCTGAATCGCGCAGGGTTCTGCCGGGCAAGCGGTCGGTGCTTCTCGCACTTCGTCACTACGGGCGGGAGTTGGCCCGTCTGAAGTGGCTGGCGATGCCGACGATGGTGCTGTCGGCCGTCGGCAACATCGGAATCAACTATGTGGCACCGCTGATCGTCGCCAAGCTCGTCGGTGAGATCGCGGGCGACGGGGACATCACCGTCGCGTCAACACTGCCGTACGTCGCCGGCTTCGTCGGTGTGCTCCTGTTCTCGGAGGCGCTGTGGCGCGTGGCGCTGCACTGCCTGAACCGCCTGGACGCCCTGGGCATCGAGCATCTGTACGTGGTCGGAATGGACGAGCTGTTCGCCAAGGACGCCGCGTTCTTCCACGACAACTTCGCCGGGTCGCTGACCAAGCGGGTCCTGAGCTTCGCCTCCCGCTTCGAGGCCTTCGTGGACACGCTGACCTTCCAGATCGTGGGGATGTTCGTGCCGCTGGCGTTCGGCGCGGTGGTGCTGTGGCGCTACGAACCGCTGCTGGTGGTCGGCCTGCTGGCGATGATCACGGTGACGGCGGTGTGCGTGGTGCCGCTGATCCGGCGTCGGCAGGCGCTCGTCGACCGGCGTGAGGAGGCGATCGCGCGGGTGTCGGGGCATGTCGCCGACAGCCTGATGAACATGGACACGGTGCGGGCGTTCGCCGCCGAGGAGCGCGAGGCCGCCGAGCACCGCTCCCGGGTCGCCGCGTCCCGTCGGCTCACGCTGCGGTCGTGGGACTACGGCAACCTGCGCATCGACACCTTCGTGGCGCCGATGTCGGTGCTCACGAACGCGCTGGGTCTGCTGCTGGCGGTCACGCTCGGCGGGGGCGCGCACGGCGTGGAGGCGATCGTGGTCGCCTTCACCTACTACAGCAACGCGACCCGGATCATGTTCGAGTTCAACCAGATCTACCGCCGGCTGGAGAGCTCGATGACGGAGGCCGCGCAGTTCACCGAGCTGCTGCTGACTCCGCCGACGGTGCTCGACCCGCCGTCGCCGGAACCGCTGTTGACCGACTCCTCCGACGTCCGCTTCGAGAAGGTGACCTTCGCCCACACCACCGGCCGGCCGCTGTTCGACGGACTCGACCTGGCGGTGCCGGCCGGCGCGAAGATCGGCCTCGTGGGCCGGTCGGGCGGGGGCAAGACCACGCTGACCCGGTTGCTGCTGCGGATGACCGACATCGACGCCGGGCGGATCCTGATCGGGGGCCAGGACATCAGCCGGCTGCGCCAGACCGACCTGCGCGGTCAGATCGCCTACGTCCCGCAGGACCCGGCGATGTTCCACCGCACGCTGCGGGACAACATCGCCTTCGGCCGGCCGGACGCGGACGACGCCGAGATCCGGAGCGCGGCCGAGGCGGCACATGTCACGGAGTTCGCCGACGCGCTGCCGCTGGGATTCGACACCATGGTGGGCGAGCGCGGCATCAAGCTGTCGGGCGGTCAGCGCCAGCGGGTGGCGCTGGCCCGGGCGATCCTGCGCGACGCACCGATCCTGCTGCTCGACGAAGCCACCAGCGCCCTGGACTCGGAAAGCGAGATCCTCGTTCAGGAGGCGCTGTGGCGGCTCATGGAGGGGCGGACGGCGCTCGTGGTGGCGCACCGGTTGAGCACGGTCGCCACCATGGACCGGCTCGTCGTGCTCGACCGCGGACAGATCGTCGAGCAGGGCAGCCACGACGAACTGCTCGCGAGGGACGGCGCCTACGCCAAGCTGTGGCAGCACCAGTCGGGCGGCTTCCTCGACGAGAGCCCGGAGCGGGCCGAACTGCCCTGAAGTCCGCGCGCGAGTCCGGCCCTTGAAGACGTGCGGCCCCGGCCGGGACGCAGGCGGCGCCGCACGTCGAACCGCTGGGACCACGCGGTGCACGACGTGTCCGCCCGTCACGGTGAGACGCACCGGCGCACCGGCGCACCGGCGCCTCGGCGACCTCGTCGGCGCCCGCGCCGACGGGATCGGCACCCAGCGCGGACGGGTCGGCGCGGAACCCCTCGGCGACACGGCCGCCGAGGGACGTCTCGCCGGCCCCGAGGCCATGGGGGAGATCGCCGACGTCTCGGCGACCCCACGGCTCGCCGAGGCGCTCGCCGCACTCGGCGAGAGCCGTACGGACCTGTCCTTCGACCTCGCCCTGGAGGGCTTCCTCGCGCACGCGCGGCGCACGCTGGAGGCGCGCGGGGGCGCATCCGGCTGACGCGGCGGGAGGTGCGCGTTTCGTTCCCGCGACGCCGAGCCAACTCACCTAGGATGACCCGGACTTGGTGATTCCCGATAGTTCGTGAGGTGGCCCCGCATGTCCCACACGCCGTCGCGACGTACCGTTCTGCGCGGACTCACGGTCACCGGCGCGGCCGTGATCGGCTTCGCCCCAACCACCCGCACCTGGGCCACGACCGCCACGGCGGACGCATCGGACCTGGTGGGGATCCCGCCGCTCGACGGCACACTGAGCACGGACGAGGCGTCCCTGGCGGCCGCGTCCGACGACTTCGGCCATATCGTGCACCGCCGCCCGGTGGCCGTGCTGCGCCCCGGGTCGGTCCGCGACGTCGTGACCATGGTCCGGTTCTGCAACACGCACCGGCTGCCGGTGGCCCCGCGCGGGCAGGGGCACACCACCCAGGGGCAGGCGCAGGTCCAGGGCGGCCTGGTCATCGAGACCGCGCCCCTCACCCGCATCGGCCCCCTCGGGCCGCACAGCTCAACCGTCACCGTCGGCGCCGGCATCAGATGGAGCGAGCTGGCCAAGGCCACCATCGCGCACGGTCTCACCCCGCCGGTGTTCACCGACTATCTCGAACTGTCCGTCGGCGGCACCCTCTCCGCCGGCGGCATCGGCGGCCAGACCCATCGGTGGGGCGCCCAGGTCGACAACGTCACCGAGCTCCAGGTCGTCACCGGCGCCGGCGAGTTCGTGCGCTGCTCCCGGTCCCGGCGCCCCGACCTCTTCCACGCCGTCCTGGCCGGACTCGGGCAGTGCGCCGTCATCGTCGCCGCCACCGTCCGCCTGGTGCGCGCCCCGCGGACCGTACGCCACTACCTGCTGCCGTACGACGACCTGGACACCTTCCTGGAGGACCAGCGGGCCCTGGTGCGCGAGGGACGCTTCGACTACGTCGAGGGCCAGGTCTCGGCGGACCCCGAGGGCGCGTTCCGGGTGCACACCCTGGAGGCGGTGGCCTACGGCCCGCCCGCCGGCCCCGCACCGGACGACGCGGTCCTGCTGCGCGGCCTGCGCCACAACTCCTCCGGCGTCCAGATCGCCGACCTCTCCTACTACGACTTCCTGGACCGACTGGCCCCTTCCGTCGCCGCACTGAAGGAGGCCGGCCTCTGGGACTGGGCGCACCCCTGGCTCAACCTGCTGCTTCCCGGCAGGTCGGCCGCCGCCCTGGTCTCCCGGATGCTGGACGCCCTGACCCCGGCCGATCTGGGGCCCGGCGTCGTCCTCGTCTATCCGGTCCGGCGCGACCGCCTCACCACGCCGCTGCTGCGGGCGCCCGACGACGCGACGCCGTACCTCTTCGCCGTCCTGCGCACGACGCCGCCCGACGACACGGCCACCGTCGACCGGCTGCTGGCGGCCAACCGGTCCGCCTACGACCTCGCCGCCTCGGCCGGCGGCACCCAGTACCCGGTCGGCAGCATCCCGTTCACCCGCGCGGACTGGCGCGACCACTTCGGCCCGGCCTGGCCACGGCTGGCGCGGGCCAGGCGCACCTACGACCCGCGGGGGATCCTCGTCCCCGGCCAGGGCATCTTCTGAGCCCACGCGGCGCCCCCGCAGCGGTGGACGACCGTGGATGTTCGCCGCGGTTGTCTCAGGGCTCAGATTTCTCAGGAGGTGCGCGGGGCCACTGAGCCCGCGTTTCACGACAGGACCAGCCGTGAGGGGACGACATGGCTCAGCGCAGGGCGGGGCGGCCGGGCGCCGTGGCGCGCCTCGTGGAGGACTGGGCGCGCGAGCGCCCCGGGCTGGACACCTCGCCGCTGGAGGTGCCGGCGCGGCTGCACCGTGCCAACCTCCGGTACCAGTCGCGGCTCACGGCGCAGATCGAGCAGCACGGGCGGTCCGTGGCCGGGTTCGACGTCCTCACGGCGCTGCGCAGGGCGGGCGCGCCGTATCGGCTCACGGCCGGTCAGCTGGCCAGCCTCCGGTCCGATCTCCTCAGCGGGTGTGACCACGGCACCACGCGGCAGCGCTGCGGCGAGGGCGTCGCAGAGGGCGGCCTCGGTCCGATGTCGTCGTGGAGGGCGGCCCGGACCTCCTCGCGCACGGCGGTGCCCCGGGCCGGCCAGTCGGCGTCGGCGCGGACGGCGGCCCCGGTCAGCGCGGGCAGGACGGCGGCGGCCTCGCCGTGCAGGGCGTGGCGCGCAGGGTAGACCCGGCCGAGCGCTGCGGCGTCCGAGTCTGTCTGGACGTGGGCATCGGGGAGCCGCTGCTCGGCTGGCGCTGGAGGTTCGGCCTCGCCGCGATCCCGGGCGTGCTGTGCGTGCTGGTCGTGCGCTGTGTGCCCGAGTCGCCGCGCCGGGTCGCGGACCACGGCCGGCACGAGGAGGCGCTCGCGACGATGGCCTCGATCGAGGCGAAGGTGGAGAAGATCACGGGCGAGCCGCTGCCGCAGCCGGCGCCCACGGCACCCGTCGCACACGAGTCCCAGGCCAGGAGCGGCCCGCGCGAGCTCCTCACCGGCCGCTACCGCAGGCGCACCCTGGTGGTCCGCGACCTGTGGTTCTGCGGCTGCTTCGTCAACTACGGCATCTCGTCCTGGCTGCCCACCGTCTACGGCTCCCGCTTCCACGGGCCGATCGTCGTCGGCGCGGTGTGCGCGGGCGGCGCGCTCGGCGCCGTCTTCGTGACGCTCGCCGCGGTGGCCCTCGTCGGGTCGCTCACGGCGGGCGTGGCAACGGAGGAGACGAGCGGCGGGCAGCTGGAGGAGGTGGCGCCGTAGCCGACGGATCTCTCACGCCGGGATTCAGGGGATCTCGGCATGAGAACTGTCGTCAAAGTCGGGCATCATTGGTCACATCGACATGAACAACCTCACACCTGTGTGAAGTAAGAAACATCGACCATCATGCCTGCGAGGGGATTCCTTGTGAGCGACCCTGCCGACGGGCTCGACTACGGGACTCTACGGCTCGACCGCACAGGTCAGGCCGAGGCCTTCGACGTGATCGGCGACCGCTACGACGAGGCCTTCCCGCACAAGGAGGGCCAGATCTCCGCCGCCGACTGGCTCATCGGGTCCCTGCGGACCGGATCCCGGGTCCTGGACCTGGGCTGCGGCACCGGGCTCCCGACCGCGCGCCAGCTGGCTCTGGCGGGCTTCGACGTCGTAGGGGTGGATCTGTCGGAGCGCATGGTCGCGCTGGCCCGCGGCCATGTGCCCGGCGGGGTGTTCCACCGGGCGGACATCGCGGATCTGCGGCCCGGCGGCCCCCTGGACCTCGGCCGCTTCCACGCGGTGACCGCCTTCTTCTCCCTGCTCATGCTGCCGCGCGGCGAGATCCCGCTCGCTCTGCGGACCGTCCACCACCTGCTCGTTCCCGGGGGCCTGTTCGCGCTGTCGATGGTGGAGGCCGATGTGGACGACTTCACGATCCCCTTCATCGGAAGCAACATCCGCGTCTCCGGCTACCTCGGCGACGAACTGCGCGAGGTCGTCCAGGGGGCGGGCTTCGAGATCGCCGGCGAGTCCTCGTACACCTACGCGCCGGCGGCCGCCGACATCCAGCCCGAGGTGCAGATCTTCCTGCGCTGCGCACGGCGGGCGTGACGACTTCTGGTCCGCCCGCTCCGAGGCGGGCCGCACAGCCGGAAGGGGAGGCACGAGGACGGGCATGGCGAAGCAGCTCGGAGGCGGTGACGGCATCCGGGAGCAGACACCCGGCATGCGTGACGGTGCTGCGCCGCACCGCCCGCAGCGCCCCGATCCGGCGCCCGCGTCCGCGCCGCCTCCTCCCCCGGCCCCGCCAGGCGAGGCACCGGGACCGGACCTCGCCGGGCCGCTGACCGACCGGTTGCGCTACCTGGACGCCGCGACCCGGCGGATCGCCCGCGGCATGAACCTGGACGAGACCCTTTGGGAACTGTGCCGGGCAGCTGTCCCGGCCTTCGCCGACCGGGCGTACGTCCACCTCTACGCCCCGCTACCGGTCGGCGACGAGACCGCCGCCGATCCGGGCGTCCTGCAACTGCACTGCACCGACCGCTCCGAACGCCGGGACCCGGACGCTCCGGACGCCGGGCCGGCCCCGGCCGACCCGCACGACCTCCAGGCCGCGAAGACCGTGCGCCCGGTCCCCGGCAGCCCGCTCGCCGCACTGCTCCGGGACGGGCGGCCGGCCCTGGGCGAGACCCCGGGTGTGGCCTCCGCCGCGGCAGAGCTGCTCGGTACGACGGACGCTCCCCCGGCGCTCCCTCCGGGGCAACGGCTGATCCTCGCCCCGCTGCACGGCCGCAGCCACGCCCTGGGCAGCGTCCTGCTCACCCGCGAAGCCGGCCGGGAGGACTTCACCGCCGACGATCTCCTCGTGGCCTCCCAGCTCGCCACGCACACCGCGCTCGGACTGGAGAAGGCGATGCTGTACGAGCGTGAGGCGTCCGTCGCGAACACCCTGCAGCGCACGATGCTCCCGCCGTCGCTGCCGAAACCGTCCGGCATCCGGCTGGCCAGCCGCTATCTGCCGTCCTCGCGCACCGCGCAGGTCGGCGGCGACTGGTACGACGCCATCCCACTGCCGGGAAACCGGGTCGCCCTGGTCATCGGCGATGTGATGGGCCACTCCATGACCTCGGCCGCGATCATGGGCCAGCTGCGCACCAGTGTGCAGACCCTGGCCGGGCTGGACCTGCCCCCGGACGAGGTGCTGCACCACCTCGACGACCAGGCGGGCCGGCTGGGCAGCGAGCACACGGCGACCTGCCTGTACGCCCTGTACGACCCGGTGCTGCACCGGCTGCTCGTGTCCAATGCCGGCCATCTGCCGCCGGTGCTGCTGCGTCCCGACGGCGGCGTCGAGGTCCTCGAAGCCCCGCCGGGAGCGCCGATCGGCGTCGGCAGCGGCGGCTTCGAGTCCGTCGAGACGCACGCGCCGGCCGGGGCGACGCTGCTGCTGTACACCGACGGCCTGGTCGAGTCCCGTGACTCGGACGTCGTGACCGGGGTGGAGCGGCTGTGCGCCCGGCTGGGCACGGCCGCCCGCGGTCCCGCCGCACCGGCGCTGGAGGATCTGTGTGACGCGGCCCTCGGCGCGCTGGGCTCCGGGGAACGCGACGACGACATCGCGCTGCTGGCCGCCCGGTTCGAGGGCATCCTGCCGGAGACCGTCGCCTACTGGTACATGGCGCCTCGCCCGCAGACCGCCGGTCAGGCGCGCCGGCTGACCCGCCGCACGCTGACCGACTGGGGTCTGGACTCCCTGGTGGAGACCACCGAGCTGCTGGTCAGCGAGGTGGTGGCGAACGCGGTGCGGTTCGCCACCCGGCCGATCACCCTGAGACTGCTCCACACCGACGTGCTGCGCTGCGAGGTGGGTGACGACTCCACGGTGGTGCCGAGGATGCAGCACGCCCGGCTGAGCGACGAGGGCGGCCGAGGGCTGTTCCTGGTCGACCAGCTCGCCCAGCGCTGGGGCGCGACGAGGCTGAGCACGGGCAAGGTGGTCTGGTTCGAACAACCGCTGCCCCGCACTCCCGGAGTGCCCTGACTTCACGCACCCTCACTGCGCGCAGCAGCCGTCCTCCGCGACTTCTCGGGCGGTCGTGTCGAGACGGCAGAAGCAGGACGCCTCGATGGGGACGTCCGCCAGCGCGGCGGCCAGACGCAGCTGCTGGGCCATCATCTGTGCCTCCCCGGTCCGGCCCAGACGCAGCAGGCACTCGTGCAGGCCGTGCAGGGACCAGACATTGCCGGGGTGCTGGAGGGGGCGCGGGAGAGTGCCGTCCAGACCGAGGTCGGCCCGGTAGACCGCCTCGGCCTCCTCGACGCGGCCCTGTTCGAGCAGGAGGGCGCCGTAGGCGTGCCGGGTGGGCTGCATCCAGCCCCAGGGTTCGTCGTAGGGAAGGTTGTCGTCCAGCTCGATGGAGCGTTCCAGCGCGGCGAAGGCGGCGTCGTGGTGACCTTTGCGGTACTCCAGCTCGCCGTCGAGCATCGCCGAGGCGATGGCGAGGATGTCGTGGCAGGTGTTGTTGAACAGCATGCGGGTCTCGGGGACCCGGGCGACCGCCGCCCTGAAGAGGTCGCGTTCCGCCTCCGCCTCCTGTACGCGGTGCGTGGCGGAGAGGGCGACGCCGCGGGCGTAGTGCAGCATCGCGGTGGTGGTGCAGTACAGCTCCGGGTCGGCGGGCAGCGGCTGGGCCAGGATGTCGTCCCAGCGGCCGAAGCGGATCAGTACATGGACGCGCATGGCGAGGAAGCCCTCCAGCCAGTCGGCCATCGGCGGGCTCGGCACCCGCAGCAGGTCCTCCGGGATGGACGCCTCCAGCTGCGCGGCGGTCTCAAGGGCGACCTCGCACTGGCCGAGGAACATCGCGCCGTAGATCTTGAAGTGGTAGTTGTGCGAGCGGTACAGGGTGTAGAAGTTCATCGCCCCGGCCCGCGCGTGGTACTTCTCGTCGACCGTGATCGCGGCGGTGTTGTCGGAGACCACCCGGCGGTAGTCGCCGCACAGCACCTCCAGGTGCGAGGGCATGTGCTTGAGGTGGCCGGCGTCGGGCACCAGTCCACGCAGCCGGTCGGCGACCGTCAGGGCCGCCTCCGGGGTCGGGGACATCTCCATGAGGTGGATGTACAGGTGGACCACGCCCGGGTGGTCGCGCCCGGCGGTGGTGGCGAGAGCCCGGTCGAGCACCGCCCTGGCCTCCCGGGTGCGGGCCCCCTCGGCCGGTTCGCCGGTCCTCAGGTCCCACAGCTGCCAGGGCGTGAGGTTCATCAGGGCGTCGGCGTACAGCGTGGCGACGTCGAGGTCGTCGGGGGCCAGCTCGTACACCGCACGCATGCTGTCGGCGTACGGGGCGTTCCAGACCGAGCAGTCCTCGACCGCCTTGGCCTGCGGATAGCGGGCGCGCAGCGCGGCGATCAGGGCCCGCTCGACGGGCGTTGCGTCGACCGCCTTCCCGTGGGCCAGCTCGACGGCGGCATGGGTGCGGTCGACGGTGCGCGCGAGGTCCTCGCCGTCGAAGAACTCCCAGGGTTTGTTGTAGTTCGGCCCCAGGGCGTAGGCGATGCCCCAGTGGGCCATGGCGCAGTCGGGGTCGGCCGCGGCGGCGGCCTCGAAGCAGGCGACGGCCTCCTCGTGGTGGAAGGCGTACGTCCAGACCAGCCCGCGGTCGAACCAGAGCTGGGCCTGAGGGGAGGACGTGGTGACGGAGCGGGTGTGCGTACCGAGGTCGTAGTACTCCATGCGTCTGCTCTCCTGCCTGTACCGAGCCCGCCGAGCCCGTTCCCGAGTCTTCCGGACAGCCCCGGGTCTCGCACGGACAACGGCAGGGTCCGTCGCACGGTTTCGGCCGCCGCCTCCGCGACGGGACCGCGTGGCCGGAAGCCGACCGTCCTGCGGCCGTCGGCGCAGGCACCGGTCCGGCACCCGCTTCCGGCCCGTGGGCGCTGGATCCGGTGGCATCGGCGCTCGTCCGACCCGGGGGTCGAGTGCGACGGATTCTGTCGCCCCAGGTGCGAGCCGGGGCCCTCGTGGCGCATTCTTGCTGTGTCGCGCGCGTGACGGCGTACGGACGAGGTAGGTCGATGACTGGGAGCGCCGAGGGCGCAGAGCGGACGCCCGGCGAGCTGGCGGCACTGCTGATCGATGCCTCGGCGGAGGCGATCAGCGCAGCCGGTGGGCACGCGGGAGGGGTCTACCTGCGCTCCGGCACGCCGGGACTGCTCAGACTGGCGGTGCTGGAGGGGCTGCCGGGCCCGCTGTTCCGGCCGTGGTGGCGGTTGCACGTGGACCGGCCGTTCCCCGTCGCGGACGCCTACCGCCTCGGCGTCGAGGTGGTCCTGCCGAACGCGACGGAGACGATGCGCCGCTATCCGCAGTTCGCCGCCGGACTGCCGTTCCAGTTCGGATCGCTGTACGTCCCCGTCACCGGCGGATCGTCGGTCTTCGGCGTGCTGACCGTGCTGCGGCCCTCGGCGGGCGACGCCACCGAGCTGCTGCCCGTGCGCGAGCGCATGTCCCAGCTGGCGAAGGAGCTGGGCTCGGCGCTGCGGACCCTGGAGAACGGCGATGCCGCGGCGGTGAACTGGGACGGCGGGCCGCTGTGCGTGCGGCCGCCGGCCAGGCGCCGGCCCTCCGGCTATCTGGGCCGGTTCGCCTGGGATCCGGCGACGAACGTCGTGACGGCGGAGGAGCGGCTCAACGTCGTCCTCGGCGCCGCTCCCGGGGAGTCGCACGCCACCGTGGAGGAGTTCGCGGAGGCTGTCGCCCCGGGTGACACGGACAGGATCCTGGCCGCGCTGCGGGAGGCGGCCGGCGGGCGGCCACCGGCTCTGCCGCTGTACGTGCGCGCGGCCAACGGCGCGCTGCGGCTGGTCGAGATCTGGGGACCGTACGAAGATTCGACTCCCGTCTCCGCGGCGCCCGTACGCGGCGTCGTCCTCGACCCCGGGGCGAGCGCGGTGGCGGACGTGGCGGCCGATCAGCTGCCGGACGGGGTGTTCTGCCTGGACCGGCTGGGCTCGGTCGTCTACGCCAATCCGCACGCGGCCAGGCTGCTGCGCCGGCCGCGCGGCGAGCTGCTGGGCCGGACCCTGTGGGAGAGCGTGCCGTGGCTGAACCAGCCCGCCGTGGAAGACCATCTGCGGGTCGCCCTGCTGGCTCCGGACCCGGTGCACTTCCACGTCCGCAGACCGCCCGACCCCGAGCACGAGACCGCTGCCCGCACCTTCAGCGAGGAGCTCCTCGCCCTGTCGCTGTACCCCGGCCCCGACCTGTTGACCTGCACGATCCGCCCGGGGCACGGCATGACGGACACCACCTCCGACCTCTTGGACGTGCACGGCACGCAGGAGCCCGCCGGAGCGACCTCGCTCGCTCCCCTGTACCGCCCGATCGTCCTCGCCATCGCGCTGACGGAGGCCGTCACCCCCCGTCAGGTGTCCGCCGTGGTGATGCGGGAGCTGCTGCCCGTGTTCGGCGGCCGCCGGCTGGCCATCTACCTGCTCCAGGAGCGGCATCTGTACCTGGCCTGGGAGACGGGCTTCCCCAAGGGGTTCCTCGCCCCGTTCGACGGTGTGGGGCTGGACAAGGGGCTGCCGGGCGTGGAGACGCTGACCACGGGGCGCCCGTTGTTCTTCGACTCCATGCAGCAGCTCGCCGACGCGTACCCGGGTATCGCACTGGACGCGACCGAGGGCGCCCGCGCGTTCCTGCCGCTGATCGCGTCAGGCCGTCCCGTCGGCTCCTGCATTCTCGGCTTCGACCGGCCGCGCAGCTTCAGCAGCGAGGAGCGCTCGGTGCTGACCGCCATGGCCGGGCTGATCGCGCACGCCCTGGAGAAGGCACAGCGCTACGAGAGCGAGGCCGCGCTGGCCCGCGGGCTCCAGCAGGCGCTGCTCCCGCGGCGGCTGTCGGAGCACCCGCTGCTGGAGACCGCCGGTCGCTATCTGCCGGGCACCCAGGGCATGGAGGTGGGCGGCGACTGGTACGACGTCGTGTCCGCCGGGGACGGGATCGCGCTGGTCATCGGCGATGTGCAGGGGCACGGCGTGCAGGCGGCGGCCACCATGGGCCAGCTGCGCAGCGCCGTGCGGGCGTTCGCCCTCGGCGACCGGCCGCCGGACGAGGTCATGAGCGGTACCAATCGCCTGCTCATCGATCTGGACGCCGGACTGTTCGCGAGCTGCTGCTACATCCGGCTGGACCCGGCGACCGGTGTCGCCCAGGCGGCCGTCGCCGGGCACCCGCGCCCGCTGCTGCGCCGCTCCGACGGCCGCACCCATCTCCTGGACCTGCCGGGCGGGGTGGTCCTCGGCGTGGACCCGCAGGCCCAGTACCCGGTGGCGGAGCTGCGGATGGACCCCGGTGCGGTGCTGGCGCTGTACACCGACGGGCTGGTCGAGCGGCCCGGCATCGACATCGACGACGGCATCAGCGCGCTGCGGGTCGCCCTGGCCAGGGCCGGCGGTCCCGGGGCCCGCCCGGGCGGCCGCACCCTGGCGAGCCTGGCCGACCGGCTCACCGCGACGGCCCGGCACATGACGGACCGCCCCGACGACATCGCGCTGCTGCTCGCCACCCGGCGCGCCACGCCACTGCGCCGGAAGTGACAAACAGGCCTCCGGATTCCGGTGCCGTGCACGGCGTACTGCTGCGGCGGGGGCGGGAGTTGTCCGGTTTCAGTGGATCATCACGATGATCGCGGGGCGGAGCGGCAAACAGCGACTGTCACGGTCCGTGACGTCTCTCGCCTCGGAAGGCCATGCAGTGTAGACATGGGCACATGGTCCGACTATCGGGTCGATCCGGGCCCCGGTCGGCACGTCGTCCCAGCGGTCCGCGCACCCGGGGTGCGCCGGACCGCGGCACGGTGGTGCCCGAACGGGGAATGCCGTTCGGCCCCGGCGGCCAGGAGCAGCGCAAGGGCCCGTTCGGGCGGCTGCGGTCCGCGGTCGGCGGGCGCAGCGTCGCCGGACAGGTGTTCCTGCTCCAGGTCGTGATCGTGCTGCTGCTGGTCGTCGCCGCGGTCGTGGCCCTGGTGCTGCAGGTGCGGTACGACAGCACCCAGGAGGCCCGCAACCGCTCCGTCGCGGTGGCCGAGGCGTTCGCGAACGCGCCGGGCACCCGGGAGGCGCTGAACAGCCCCGACCCCACGGCCGTGCTCCAGCCGAAGGCCGAGGCGGCCCGCAAGGCCACCGCCGTGGACTTCATCGTCGTCATGAACACCGACGGCATCCGCTACACCCACCCCAAGCCCGACCGGATCGGCAAGCACTTCGTCGGGAACCTGGAGCCCGCGCTCGAGGGCAAGGTGGTGACCGAGCAGATCACCGGCACCATCGGGCCGCTGGTGCAGGCCGTCGTCCCGATCAAGGATCCCGACGGGAAGGTCGTCGGCCTGGTGTCGGCGGGGATCACGACGGACACGGTGGGCGGTACGGCGGACCGGCAGCTGCCGGTCGTCCTGATCGCCGCGGCGGCCGCGCTCGCCCTGTCCACGGCCGGCACGGCCCTGGTCAGCAAACGGCTGCTGCGGCAGACGCACGGCCTCGGGCCGGACGAGATGACCCGGATGTACGAGCATCACGACGCGGTTCTGCACGCCGTGCGCGAGGGCGTGATCATCGTCGGCGACGAGGGCCGGCTGCTCCTCGCCAACGACGAGGCGCACCGCCTGCTCGACCTGCCCGAGGACGCCGAGGGACGCAAGGTGCTCGACCTCGGCCTCGCCCCCGCAACCGCCGAACTGCTGGACTCCGGCCGGATGGCCACGGACGAGGTGCACCTGGTCAAGGACCGGCTCCTCGCGGTCAACCAGCGCGCCACCCACCTCAGGGGCCGCCCCTCCGGCAGCGTCGCCACGCTGCGCGACTCGACCGAGCTGCGGGCCCTGTCCGGCCGCGCCGAGGAGGCCCGCGAGCGCCTGAACATGCTGTACGACGCCGGCGTGGGCATCGGCACCAGCCTGGACGTCACCCGCACCGCCGAGGAGCTCGCGGAGCTGGCGGTGCCCCGCTTCGCGGACTTCGCCACCGTCGACCTGTTCGACGCGGTGCTGGGCGGCGGGCAGCCGGAGGCGGTGACCCGGCTGCGCCGCACGGCGTGCAGCGGGGTACGCAAGGACGCACCGCTCTACCCGGTGGGCCAGCAGATCCGGTTCGTCGACTCCTCGCCGCAGGCCCGGGCCCTGAACGGCGGGCAGGCCGTCGTCGAGCCGCTGCTGCACGAGGCGCCGGGCTGGCGGGCCCAGGATCTGGAGCGCTCGGCGCAGGTGGTGGAGTTCGGCATCCACTCGCTGATCGCGGTGCCGCTGCGGGCGGGTTCGCTGCTGCTGGGCGTGGTGAGTTTCTGGCGGTCACAGAAGGGCGAGCCGTTCGACACCGACGAGGTGGCGCTGGCCGAGGAGCTGGTCGCGCGGGCGGCGGTGTCCATCGACAACGCCCGCCGCTACACGCGCGAGCACAGCATGGCGGTCACGCTCCAGCGCAGTCTGCTGCCCCGCAGCCTGCCCGAGCAGAACGCCCTGGAGATCGCCTACCGGTATCTGCCGGCGCAGGCCGGCGTGGGCGGTGACTGGTTCGACGTACTGCCGCTGTCCGGCGCCCGGGTCGCGCTGGTGGTCGGGGACGTCGTGGGCCACGGGCTGCACGCGGCGGCCACCATGGGACGGCTG
Source organism: Streptomyces sp. bgisy027 (assembly GCF_057710365.1). Lineage (NCBI taxonomy): Bacteria > Bacillati > Actinomycetota > Actinomycetes > Kitasatosporales > Streptomycetaceae > Streptomyces > Streptomyces sp. bgisy027. The sequence goes on along the minus strand of NZ_JBYIVZ010000033.1, from coordinate 101,505 downwards.
CGCACGGCCGTGCACAACTTCTCCGCCCTGGACCTGCCGCCCGACGAGCTGCTCGCGCTCCTGGACGAGCTGGTCGCGCGGATCGACCAGGACGAGGCCCAGGAGGGCGACACCGCCGCGGTGACCGGCGCGACCTGCCTGTACGCGATCTACGACCCGGTGTCCCGGCGGTGCACGATCGCCCGCGCAGGGCACCCCCCGCCCGCCCTGGTCCGGCCGGACGGCACCGTGGAGTTCCCGGACGTACCCGCCGGTCCCCCGCTGGGTCTGGGTGGGCTGCCGTTCGAGATGACCGAGCTCGAGCTCGCGGAGGACAGCCGCCTCGTGCTGTACACGGACGGGCTGGTGGAGGACCGGGACCACGACATCGACGAGGGCCTGGAGCAGCTGCGCGTGGCGCTGACCGGGACCGGCCGCACGCCGGAGGAGACCTGCCAGGCCGTCCTGGAGGCCCGCCTCGCGGGCCGCCAGAGCGACGACATCGCGCTGATCGTGGCGCGCACGCGCGCGCTCGGATCCGACATGGTCGCCGAGTGGGACGTGCCGCCGGACCCGGCGGCCGTGGGCCAGGTCCGCTCCGCCGTGACGCAGACGCTGGAGCGCTGGGGTCTCGACGAGCTGTCGTTCGCCACGGAGCTGATGCTGAGCGAGCTGGTCACCAACGCCATCCGGTACGGCGGTGACCCGATCCGGGTGCGCATGCTGCGCGACCGGAGTCTGATCTGCGAGGTCTTCGACGCCAGCAGCACCTCGCCGCATCTGCGCTATGCCGCCATGACGGACGAGGGCGGGCGCGGCCTGTTCCTGGTCGCGCAGCTCGCCGAGCGCTGGGGCACGCGGTATCTGCCGTCGGGCAAGGTGATCTGGGCGGAGCAGTCGCTGCCGCAGCCGGGGTCGCAGCTCCTCCCGTGACCGGCCCGGCCCGCCGCGGCGGCTTGTAGATAGCTACGAACCTTCGACGCGACCGGTGTCCTGCGCGCTCGGCTTCTGATAGGAAACCTTCCTATCAGTGACAGGAACGGCCAACTCCCCACCCCCCACCTCCCCCTGGAGCCGCCGTGAAGCACCCCCCGCACACGTCGCGTCGCACGCTTCTCACCCTGATCGGCGCGTCACTGGCGTCAGCCCCACTCCTCGCCTCCCCCCGTGCCGCCGCGCGGAGCGCCGCGGTGGGACTCGACGACCCGGCGAAGAAGGAGATCGCCATGAAGCTGGTGTCGAGCGCGGAGAACTCCTCGCTCGACTGGAAGGCGCAGTACAAGTACATCGAGGACATCGGCGACGGCCGCGGCTACACCGCCGGCATCATCGGCTTCTGCTCCGGCACGGGCGACATGCTCGACCTCGTGGAGCTGTACACCGCCCGCCGCCCCGGCAACGTCCTCGCCCCGTACCTGCCGGCCCTGCGCCGGGTCGACGGCACCGACTCCCACGACGGGCTCGACCCGAACTACCCCCGCGACTGGGGCCGGGCCGCGCGGGACCAGGTGTTCAAGCAGGCGCAGAACGACGAGCGCGACCGGGTGTACTTCAACCCGGCCGTGCAGCAGGGCAGGACCGACGGACTGCGCGTGCTCGGCCAGTTCGCGTACTACGACGCCCTCGTCATGCACGGCGACGGCACCGACCCGACCAGCTTCCGCAACATCCGCAAGCGCGCCCTGAACCGGGCCCGGCCGCCGGCGCAGGGCGGTGACGAGGTCACGTACCTCCACGCCTTCCTGGACGCGCGGGTGTGGGCCATGAAGCAGGAGGAGGCCCACAGCGACACCAGCCGGGTCGACACGGCCCAGCGGGTCTTCCTGCGAGCGGGCAACCTCGACCTGAACACACCGCTGAGCTGGAAGGTGTACGGAGACAGCTTCCACATCGACTGACCGGGACCCGGGTTGCCGTACGCCCCCCGCCCCTACGGCAACCCACCCGCCCCGCCGCGGCCCCGTTGCCGCCCGTCAGCCGCAGGCCCAGGCAGGCGTAGGTCCTGAAGTCGACGATGAACTTTCCCCGTGTTCGAGTTCCACGTGCACGGGTCATAGAATTGATTTATGAGCTCATAGGCCGGACCCGCGTACCGACTTAGGCTTGCCTTAGTTTAGGCTTCCCGTTCGAGACGATCTATCGCCTCTCGAAGGGAACCTGATCATGCCCCGCCCCCTGCGGGTAGCCATCGTCGGAGCCGGCCCCGCCGGGATCTACGCCGCCGACGCGTTGCTCAAGTCCGAGGTGGCCGCCGAGCCCGGCGTTTCCATCGACCTGTTCGAGCGCATGCCCGCGCCGTTCGGACTGATCCGTTACGGCGTCGCCCCCGACCACCCCCGCATCAAGGGCATCATCACGGCCCTCCACCAGGTGCTCGACAAGCCGCAGATCCGTCTCTTCGGCAACGTCGACTACCCGGGGGACCTGAGCCTGGACGACCTGCGAGCGTTCTACGACGCCGTGATCTTCTCGACCGGCGCGACGGCCGACCGTGCGCTGCCGATCCCGGGCATCGACCTCGACGGCTCGTACGGCGCGGCGGACTTCGTCTCCTGGTACGACGGCCACCCGGACGTGCCGCGCACCTGGCCGCTGGAGGCGGAGAAGGTCGCCGTGCTCGGCGTCGGCAACGTCGCGCTGGACGTGGCCCGCATCCTGGCCAAGACGGCGGACGAGCTGCTCCCGACGGAGATCCCGCCGAACGTCCACGAGGGGCTGAAGGCGAACAAGGCGCTGGAGATCCACGTGTTCGGCCGCCGCGGCCCGGCGCAGGCGAAGTTCTCCCCGATGGAGCTGCGGGAGCTGGACCACTCCCCCAACATCGAGGTCATCGTCGACCCCGAGGACATCGACTACGACGCCGGCTCGATCGAGACCCGGCGCGGCAACAAGCAGGCCGACATGGTCGCCAAGACCTTGGAGAACTGGGCGATCCGGGACGTCGGCGACCGCCCGCACAAGCTGTTCCTGCACTTCTTCGAGTCGCCCTCCGAGGTCCTCGGCGAGGACGGCAAGGTCGTCGGCCTGCGCACCGAGCGCACCGCCCTCGACGGCACCGGCAACGTCAAGGGCACCGGCGAGTTCAAGGACTGGGACGTCACCGCGATCTACCGCGCCGTCGGCTACCTCTCCGACAAGCTCCCCAAGCTGCCCTGGGACATCGAGTCGGGCACGGTCCCGGACGAGGGCGGCCGGGTGATACAGGAGTCCGGCGAGCACCTTCAGTCGACGTACGTCACCGGCTGGATCCGGCGCGGTCCGGTGGGCCTCATCGGCCACACCAAGGGCGACGCCAACGAGACGGTGTCGAACCTGCTGGACGACTTCGCGGGCGGCCGTCTCCAGACGCCGTCCTCGCCCGAGCCGGAGGCCGTGGACGCCTTCCTGGCCGAGCGGAACGTGCGATTCACCACGTGGGAGGGCTGGTACAGGCTCGACGCCGCCGAGAAGGCGCTGGGCGAGCCGCAGGGCCGTGAGCGCGTGAAGCTCGTCGAGCGCGAGGACATGCTCCGCGAGAGCGGCGCGTAACCCGCCGAGCGGCATCGACCGGGGGGGGCCGGAGGCTCATGCCTGCGGCCCTCCCGGTAATTCCCTCTCCCTGGCGATCTCCGCCTGTTAGCGTCCCCCGGTGTTCTCACTCCTGGAGCCCCCTTTCCTGACCCGGCTGCGCGACGCGCGGCGGGTACTGGTCGCCGGCGCGGGCGGCGGTTTCGACGTGTACGCCGGACTGCCCCTGGCCCTCGCCCTGCGCGCGGCCGGCAAGGACGTCCACCTGGCCAGCCTGTCCTTCTCCGACCTGTACGGGCTGGACCTCGATGTATGGGTGGACCACGACGTCGCGGCGATCCGCCCGGACACCGCCGCACGCGGCGACTACTTCCCCGAGCGGACGCTCGCCCGCTGGCTCGCCGAGCAGGACCTGCCCGACACGGTGTACGCCTTCCCGCGCACCGGAGTGCGACCGCTGCGGGACGCCTACCGCACGCTTCTGGCGCAGCTGGGCGGGGTGGACGCCGTCGTACTGGTGGACGGCGGCACCGACATCCTCATGCGCGGCGACGAGAACGGGCTGGGCACGCCGGAGGAGGACATGGCGAGCCTGGCGGCCGTGGCCGGGCTCGACGAGGTCGCCGTACGGCTGGTGGCGTGCCTCGGGTTCGGGGTGGACGCCCATCACGGGGTCAACCACTCGCTGGTGCTGGAGAATCTCGCAGCCCTCGACCGCGAGGGCGGCTACCTCGGCGCGTTCTCGCTGCCTCGCGACAGCCGCGAGGGGCGCCTGTACCTCGACGCGGTGGCGCACGCGCAGCGGTGCACGCCGGACCACCCGAGCATCGTGCAGGGGTCCGTCGCCGCCGCGGTGCGCGGCGACTTCGGCGATGTCCGCTTCACCGAGCGGACCAAGGACGGCGAACTGTTCGTCAATCCGCTCATGGCCCTGTACTTCTGCGTCGACGCGCCCGCCCTGGCCCGGCACAACCTGTATCTCGACCGGCTGGAGAACACCGCGCTCATGCGTCAGATCAGTTCGGTCATCTCGGACTTCCGCGACGAGCTCCCCCGTCAGCGGCCACCGCGGGCCTACCCGCACTGACCCACCCGCGTCCCGCATTTCGGTGAAGTCGGCACAGCACCTGTATCGCCTGGTTAAAATCCTGATCTTCACAGAAGCTCCACACAGGGGGGATGTTTCTCCATGCGTATACGCATGTTCGTCACGACCGCGCTCGCCACCGGCACCCTCGCCGCACTCGCCGCCGCGCCCGCCCAGGCCACCGAGTACTCGTCCGCGCTGAAGATCCGCGGCATCCAGTACGACGCGCCCGGCAGCGACTCCAACAACTGCCGCACCGGCAACACCGACGAGGAATACCTGACGATCAAGAACTACTCGTCGGGCACGACGGTCAACCTCAAGGGCTACGTCGTGAAGGACAAGGCCGGCAACAGGTTCACGTTCACGGCGAACCACTACCTCCAGCCCGGCGACTACGTGAGGCTGCGGGGCGGAAACGGCACCGACTCCGACACGAAGAACGTCGTCTACCGCGACAACTGCAACTTCATGTGGAACAACGACAAGGACACGATCTACCTCTACAAGCCCTCGGGCGCCGGAGCGGACTCGCACGCCTACACCAAGTCCCAGAACGACCGGGACGGCAACGGCTACATCACGTACCACAACTGAGCGGGCGTGGAGGATGAGCGGGACCCGCCCCAATGCGGATGGTGGGCGGGTCCCGCTCGAAGAGTCATTGTCATGACGGGACGCGGCACGGGCCACGGGTGAACGCCCACCGGCGGGTGCGGATCACGCACACCCCGTGTGCGGACCCCGGCGAGTGGGCAGTCATCTGCGACGACGATACTTGTAAGAAGCACGTGCCCCCGCCCTTAGATGGACCCATGCCCAGCTCCTCCAGCACCCGCCCCACGACTCCTCCCACGGTGTGGTCGGCCCGCGGCCGCCACCCGGGCCCCGCAGCTCAGGACGCGGTCCGCACCGCACTGCGGCAGCTCAAGGACAACCGCACCATCGACGACTTCCTGGAAGTGCCCGAGGACGAGGCCGCCCAGGACTCGGTCTTCGAGGCCCGATGGCGAGTCGCCGGATCCGTGACCGTACGCGCCCGGCTGACCGTCCGGCGTGACTCCGGCAGCGGCCAGGAGTGGGTGCTGGTCGCCGAGGCCGAGGCTCCGTGGGATCCCCGGTGGCCCTCTCCGGCCGCGATGTTCTGGCCTCAGGAACCGGACGCGGCCTGGGACCACGACACCGGCACGGGCCTGCGACTTCGCGAGATCAACCCCCTCGCGCCGGACGACAGGGCCGTACGGCGCATACTGCGGGACGCCGCCCGGGACGGCTGGAGCATCCATGTGGTCGTCCACGAGGCCATGACCACCGACCAGCGCGGACAGGCACCGCTCGCCGGGATGCTGCCGCCGAGCCTGCGGCACCGGGTGGTCGAACACCGCGCCGCGCCCAGCCAGCTGCGCGTCGTGAACTGGGCCCTGCGGGACCTCGGTCTGCAGGTGCCGCGCGGCGGCGCCGTGGTGCTGCCCGGCGCTCCGGCGCCGGACGGCTACGAGGCCGACGCCTTCGCCGTGCGCAGCGTCTTCCTCGACGGTTCGGAGCCGGCCGAACTCCTCCACGCCGTGACGCGCTTCGCCGCGCTGCCGCGACCGCTGCCGGAGGGCGCCCCGGATGCCCTCACCGCCCTGCGGGACGACTGGCGGCTGCTGACCCTGGAGGAGGAGCTCACACGCGAGCGCAAGCTCGTGGCGATGTACGCGGAGGCCCTGGACGCGATGACGAAGTCCCGGGACCTGTACCGCGAGGCCGCCGAGCAGGCGCACGCGGCGCTGGCCGCGTTCCGGGAGTCCGCCGACGCCGCACCCGAGCGGCAGCCGCAGCCCGCCGCCGTCGCGGCACCGTCACCCCTCCAACAGCTGACCCGCACCTTCGAACGCCTCAAGAGCTCGACCCGGACCCGCAAGGCGACTCCTGCCCCGGCCGTCGAGCAGGGGCCGGAGACCGTCGTGGCCCAGCGGGAGACGTCGGACCGATAGGGACGACCCGCCCCTGCGTCGGCCGCAAGAAGGGCGCTGCGACGTACCGGGGATGCGGCGCTTTCGTGGGGGCCGGCTACTGCGTCGGGCGGGTGGCATTCGGTGCGCGGGTGGGGCGGGGGAGGCAGGTGACCGCCTCGTTTGTGCGTCTTTCGTCCTGACGGGTGATGCGATGCGGCCGGGTGACCGTCGTCATGCAATGTGCGCGACCGCAGCGGGCATCCGATGAGCAGTGCGTGTGACGTGCGGCACCGGCAGGAGGAGGGTCAGTGGAGTCGACCACCGGGTTGATCATCGCCGCCGTGATTCTCGCGGGCGTCGTGCTCGCCGTGGCCGTCGGGGTGCTGGTGCGGCTCGTGCGGACACGGCGCCTGATGCGGCGCTCCGGGCTGCCGACCGGGCCGCGGTGGGTGTTCTGGGGTGCCGTCCTCTACTTCGTGCTGCCGGCCGATCTGATGCCCGATCCGGTGTATCTGGACGACATCGGCGTGCTCTTGCTGGCACTGCGTACCCTGCGCCGTTCTCCCGAAGCGGGACCGCCGGACGCCGTTGATTACAGAAAGTAAGGAAACCAATCACTCGTTCGATTCGTTTAAGTAAGTGGAAAGCAAAAGGCGTCGGTGACCGAGGGCCGCCGCCGGGTGGCCAGGCTCGATCGGAGCAGCACCTGTGAGGGAGAGACGATGCAACCGTTCGCGCTCAACTATGCACGGCCGGCCGCGGAGTTGGAGGTCACCACTCCGTACGTCTACGACTCCGGTATGCAGTTGAACGTGCTCCGTGACGGCCGCATAGCCGCCCGTGATCACGCCTTGATGCGGGAGTTGGGCACCACGACGTCCACAGCGGGCTCCAAGACTCACTTCGACGACTGAACACAGGTCGGCCGAGATGACCGTCTTGATTCTGACGAGCGAAGAAGACGTGACGGCGGACATGGTGGTGGTGCATCTGAACGCGTCCGGCGTTCCGGTGTTCCGGCTCGACCCCGCCGACCTGACCGACGGAGTGTCCCTGTCGGGCGAGTTCGTGCACGGCGCGTTCCGCGGCCATCTCTGGGCCGCGGGGCGCCTGGTGAGCATCGCCGGGCTGCGCTCGGTCTGGCTGCGCAGACCGGGGGCCGCGGCGCAGCGGGCGGCCAGCCCCTCGACCTGGTTGACGGAGGAGGCCGGGCAGGCGCTCTACGGCATGCTGCGCGGCAGTGAGGCCCGCTGGATGAACCATCCGGACGCGGCCCGCCGGGCCCGTCACAAACCCTGGCAGCTGCGGCTGGCCCAGCGGTGCGGACTGCCCGTCCCCGCGACCTTGATAACGACATTCCCGCGGGCCGCCCGCGAGTTCGCCGCCCGCTATCCGGATCTGGTGGTCAAGCCGGTGTCGGGCGCGCATCCCCAGGACCCGCCCCGCACGGTGCCGACCAGCAGGGTCGCCCCGGACACGGACTTCTCCGCCGTCGCGTTCGGACCGACCCTGCTGCAACGGCGCGTCGCCAAGCGGGCCGACATCCGCCTCACCGTGATAGGCGACCAGCTGCTGGCCGCCCGCAAGGCGACCGGTACGGAAGCCGAGGTGGACGTCCGCTTCGCGGCGTCGGACGCGCCGTGGGAGGCCGTCGATGTCGCGCCGCGCGTCGCCGAGGCGGTCCTCGCCTACATGGAGGGTGCCGAACTGGCCTACGGCGCCTTCGACTTCGTCGAGGACGCCGACGGAGTGTGGTGGTTCCTGGAGTGCAATCAGTCGGGCCAGTTCGGTTTCGTCGAGGTCGACACCGGCCAGCCGATCGCCCGCACCATCGCCGAGTGGCTGGCCCGGCCGGTGGCCGGGCCGGAGTCGCACGTCAACGGCGGGCGCGCGAGAGTTGTCTGACCGGGCTCAGCCGGAGTGCTGACCGGGCGGCAGGGCGCTGCGCTGCCAGGTCGGGGCCGGGGGCGTCTGACGTAGCGGAGTCGGCGCGTGGCCGAGGGACGGCCCCGGCTGCATCACGAACTCCAGGTCCCGGCTGACGCGTTCGGCCTCCCTGCGCACCTGGGTGGGGATGTCGCCGCGTTCCGCGATCAGCCGGTCGTAAATGGGGGAATCCTGAAACACCCGTCAACGCGCCTTTCATGTCGTGGCCCTTGTGTGCATATGGGCACGGCTGTCGAGTCTAGGCGCCGACGCACACTGAAGTGCGAATTCTGCCAGAGCGCTTCGCGGGCGACGAACGGATGCTATGGCGGCCCCCGGCGCATGGTCGCGGGCCGCCGACCTGCCCGGTTCAGGCGCCGGTCGTCGAACCGGGCCGGACGATCATCAGGATGGTCACGGTCGCCCACAGGAGGTTGAAGATGCCGGTGACCATGGCCAGTTGCACAGTGGCCGAGCGGTCGACGGGCTTCTCGGCGTCCAGTTGCTCCAGTACCTCCTCCTGGCGGGGCAGGACGAACGCGATCAGCAGGCCGGCGGCCGCGGCGGTCAGGGCGATGGACGTGATGAGCCATCCGCTGCCCAGGACGCCCATGGCGAGCGCGGTGGCGAGGCCGAGGACGGGGACCGACAGCCCGATGGTCGCGTAGACGCGGCAGATGCGGTGCAGGAGGCGGACGGTGCCCACCGCCACCGCGCCGTCCGTCGCCGGGACGCGGCGTGCGGCCGGCGGGAACATGCTGGCCGCGACGGTGACGGGGCCGACGGCGACGATGGCCGCAAGGACGTGAAGGATGAGCAGGATCTTGGTCATCGGGTGCTGTCGGTCTCCGGGTCGGCGTGGCATCAGGACCGCTGGCCCGGCTTGCGCGGGGCGGCGGCCCCGCCCACGTTAGGGATCTTCCCGCACCTCGCACAGGGGCTGAAATGACAGGAACCAACGGGTTCCCGCCATCACCGCTATCCAGGCCGGTGCCCGGCATCACTGCCCCGGCCTGGGCTTCTGGTCGTGGCGGGATTCTGTCTAAGGTTGCGGACATGCACACCGTGGCGATCCTGGTTCTCGACAACGTGGTGCCGTTCGACATGGCGACGCCCTTTCAGATGTTCGGCTGGACCCGGCTGCCGGACGGCCGCCGCCCCTACCGGGTCCGGCTGTGCGCCGAGTCGCCGGAGGTGCGCACCGAGGGCTTCGCCCTGCGCATCGACCGGGGGCTCGACGGGCTGGCGGACGCGGACACGATCATCGTGCCGGGCTGCGACGGGACCGGGCCGCCCTCCGCCGACGTGGCGGCGGCCCTGCGCGAGGCCGCCGAGTCCGGCACGCGCATCGCGTCCGTGTGCGTGGGCGCCTTCGTCCTCGCCGAGGCCGGACTGCTGGACGGGCTGCGCGCCACCACCCACTGGATGGCGGCCGGCGAGCTGGCACGGCGTTTCCCCGGAGTGCAGGTGGAGCCGGACGTGCTGTACGTCGACAACGGGCAGATCCTCACCTCGGCCGGAGCCGCCGCGGGACTGGACATGTGCCTGCACATGATCCGGCGGGACCTCGGTTCGGCGGTGGCCGCGCACACCGCCCGCATGTCCGTCGTACCCCTCGAACGCGAGGGCGGGCAGGCGCAGTTCATCGTGCACGAGCACCCGCCCGTGCCGCGCGGCTCGGCGCTCGAACCGATGCTGGAGTGGATCGAGGACAACCTCGCCGGGGAGATCACCCTCGGGGCGCTGGCCGAGCGCTCGGGGATGAGCGAGCGCACCTTCAGCCGCCGGTTCCGCGAGCAGACGGGCACCACTCCGTTGCAGTGGCTGCTGCGGGCGCGGGTGCGGCGGGCGCAGTATCTGCTGGAGAACAGCGACCATCCGGTCGAGCGGATCGCACGCCAGGCGGGGTTCGGTTCACCGACGGCGTTCCGCGAGCGCTTCCGCCGGGTGGTGGGCACGACGCCGCACTCCTACCGGTCCGCGTTCAAGGGGAAGACCGCGGCGATCGCCCCGGCGAATCCGGCGGACCACGCCCGTTCCGTCACGGTGGGATAATTCACCCGAATCCACGAGGGCCGTGAGCAGTTGGACAGGGCGATTCCATCCGCCCCGAGGACGGTGTACGCCCATGAACTGCTCCAGCCGCCTGCTGTGTCTCCTCTACGTCGCCACGAGCGGGGGGCTCGCCTGGACCTCGATCCTGGAAGTGAGGTACGGCCCGATGTGGGCCGCGTGTCTGTTCGCGGCCGCCAGTCTCGTGCCGGTCATCGCCGTCGTACGGGAGACGGTGATCGGTGAGCAGCGACGGATTCTGCTCGATCTGATCGCGCGGGCCTCGCGCGGCGGCGGGGATGCCGCGGAGGCGATCGTGCGGGCGGAACTCGACTCGGCGTGCTGCGAGCGCTGGTGGACCAGCCTCGGCACGGAGCACGAGATGACGTGCCGGCACTGGATGCCGCACAGCAGCAGCGCGGCGTGAGCCTCCCCGACGCCGTCCCGTGCGGCGCGCCGGCATCGGCGCGCGGAGGGACGGCGTCGCGGACGGACCTCAGCTCCGCAGCGCCCGGTCGACCTCCTCGCGGAGCAGGGCGACGTAGTCGCTGGCCCAGCCCTCGATCGTGGCGTGGTCCCACAGATCGGACGAGTACTCCACGAAGCCCCGCAGTTCGGTCCCGGCCGGGACGAGTCCGAACGTCAGCTCGGTCCGGGCCGCGGCGGGCGCCAGATCCTCGATGGCCGTGGTCAGTCCGGGCAGTTCGACCTCCGCCTGGAGTGAACTCTGGTACGCGAAGCCGACGTCCAGCTTGTCCGGTACGTCGACGCCGTGCCGCTCCCGCATCGCCGGGGCGATCCGGCGCACCGGCATCGCACGGTCCATGCACTCCACCGCGGTCCGGGCGACCCGGTCCGTCAGGGCGGCGAAGGAATCGGCCGCGCCGTCGCGGACCGGCAGCGCGAAACCGGTGATCGTGCAGGCCAGCATGGACTCGAACTCCCGTCGTTCCCGGTTGGCGTAGGACACGTTGAACACGACGTCGGACTGGGCGGCCTTGCGCGCGAGCATCCGGCCGAGGGCCGCCGCGGTGACCACGAAGGGCGTCGTCCCGCGCTGTCTCGCCAGCCGGTCGATGCCGGAGCGCACCTCGGCGGGCACGGTGAACACCACGGCACCGCCGCGCCCGCTCGCCCTCTCCGGCCGGGGCCGGTCCAGCGGCAGGTCGACGACGAACGGGACCCCGTCGAGCTCGCGCAGCCAGAACTCCAGCTCGGGCCCGTCGTCGGCGGCGTCGGCCTGCTCCTGCTGCCACCGGGCGTAGGCCACGGGCTGGCACCCCACGGGCGGGAGGCCGTCGGGTCCGCCCCTCGCGGCGGCCCCGTACAGCGCGGCCAGCTCCTTCAGCAGCAGACTGACGGACCAGCCGTCGCAGGCGGAGTGGTGCAGGACGAGAAGCAGGACCCAGGTGCTCCCGCCGGTCCGCAGGACACGCGCCGAAATCGGGGTGCCGTCGGTGGGATCCAGTGGTGTCTCGGCGGCCTCGGCACTGGCCCGCTCCACGACGGCCTGCCGCTCCTGCGTCCGCCGCGCGGTGAGGTCCTCGACCGGCAGCTCGACCGGGGCGGGCCGCAGCACCTGCTGTTCCCAGCCGTCCCCGTCGCGGGCCAGCCGGGTCCGCAGTCCCTCGTGCCGCTCGATCAGCCGGGTCAGGGCGGTCCGCAGGGCCCCCACGTCCAGCTCGCCGGAGAGGGTGATCCGCAGGGCGACGTTGAACACCTGCGGCAGGAGGTGTTCGGCGTGGACCGTGGCGAAGCGCGACTGCTGCGCGGTCGCCGGGGCACGCCGTTCCACGGTGCCCGGCCCGCCCCCGCCCCCGGACGACCGGCTCGGCACGGTCTGGCTCTCCGCCTCCGTTCCGCCCGCCAGCCGGGCCGTCATGGCTCGGGGTGTCGGGTCCTGGTAGAAGCTCAGCATCGGGTACTCGGTGCCGAACTCCTCGCGGACCCGGTTGACCAACCGCATCGCGGTGATCGAGTGGCCGCCCAGGTCGAAGAACGAGACGTCGTCCGCGATGCCGTCGGCGTCGATCCCGAACTCCTCCGCCCACAGCTCCCGCATCCGCCGCTCGACGCCGGTTCCGCGGGCTGCGGCCGGATCCGAGCCGCCGGCCCCGCGTGCGGGTGCCGTGGAGACGAGGTCGGGGGCCGGCAGCGCGGACCGGTCCAGCTTGCCGTTGCCCGAGACGGGCAGGGCGGGCAGCACGCGCCAGGCGCGCGGCACGAGGTACTCCGGCAGCCGGGCCGCCAGTTCCGCGGTCAGCAGGTCGGCTTGGGCCTGCCGGTCGTCGGCCGTCGTGCCGATCGGCTCGGCCGGGACTGCATAGGCGGCGAGGTACGCCTCGCCCCGGTGGTTGCGCCGCGCCAGCACGGCCGCAGCACGCACGCCGTCGAGGGCGTTGAGCACGCGTGAGACCTCTTCCGGCTCGACCCGGAAGCCCCGGACCTTGACCTGGTCGTCGGCCCGGCCGCAGAACTCCAGTTTCCCCTCGCGGGTCCAGCGGACCAGATCGCCGGTGCGGTACCGGCGGGCCTCAGGGCCTGCGCCCGGATCCGGCAGGAACCGCTCCGCGCCGAGCTCGGGACGGTGCAGATAGCCGAGGGCCACGCCCGGGCCGCCGACGTACAACTCCCCCACCGTGCCCACCGGGACGGGGCCTCCCGACTCGTCCAGCACGCTCAGCCGTACGTTGTCGACGGGGCGGCCGATCGGGATCGGTGCCGTGGAGTCCTGCGGGGCGACGGTCTCCATGGTGCACAGGACGGTGATCTCGGTGGGGCCGTACACGTTCACCGTCTCGTACGGTGCCTCGGGGCGCGGCCGGGTGCGCAGTACGTCGCCGCCCAGCAGCAGATGACGCAGCGGCGGCTGATCGCATGGGGGCAGCCGCAGCACCTGTTCGCCGAGGGCGGTGGGCAGGATGGAGAAGGTGACGTGCTGCTCGCCGTACCAGCGGGCAAGGGCCGGCGGGTCCCTGCGGACCTCCTCGTCGGCGATCGTGACCGACGCACCCGCGGTCAGCGCGGGCCAGATCTCCAGGAGCGAGGCGTCGAAGCTCTGGCTGCACACGACAGCGCTTCGGTCGGCCGAGGTGAAGGCGAAGCGTGCACGCTGCCACTCGCACAGGTCGACGACGGCCCGGTGGGGCACGACGACACCCTTGGGCGTGCCGGTGCTGCCCGAGGTGTAGAGCACGCAACAGGGTTCGTGGCCCGTGCCGGGAGCACTGGGTGCAAGGGGCCCCGTCGCGTCGGGCGGTACGACCGTGACGCCCGCGGGCAGTTCGAGGGCGTCGGCCCCCTCGCGCGTCGACACCACGACCCGGGCCCCGCACTCGGCGACGATCTGCTCGGCACGCGCCCGCCCCAGGGACGGGTCGAGCGGCACATAGGAGCAGCCGGCCTTGAGCACGGCCAGCATGGCGACGACGAGGTCGGCGGAGCGGGTCAGCCAGAGTGCGATTTCGGCGCCGCCCTCGGGGTGCGGTGCGCGGAGTGCGCACGCCAGCCGCTCCGCCCTGTCGTCGAGTTGGCGGTACGTGAGTCGGGTGTCGCCGCTGATCACAGCGACGCTGCCGGGCAGCTCGGCCGCCCGCCGGGCGACCAGGCCGTGGACGGTGGTGTCCGGGACCGGACGGGACGGGCCGTGCTGCCAGGCGAGCGGCACGGGGTCTCCGTCGCCGGCGGCCGGGGCGAGCCGGGACAGCGGCAGCTCCGGTGCCTCGACGGCGGCGGTGAGCAGATCACGGAAGGTGGTGAAGAACCCGTCGACGGTCTGCGGGTCGAACAGATCGGTGTTGTACTCCAGATGGCAGCGAACGCCCTGCGGCTGGTCGGTGAAGTACACGGTCAGGTCCGTCAGGGACTTGTCCGGCCCGGCGTCCAGGGGGGTGGCCTCGATGCCGGGCAGCTCGAAGCGGAACGGCTCGGCACGCTGGAACTCGGCGAACGCCTGGAACACCGGCGTCCGGTCCACCGCCCTGGGCGGGGCCAGTTCGCGCACCACCCTCTCGAACGGCACGCGGGCGTGGTCGTAGGCGTCGAGCGCGACTGTGCGCACGCGGTCGAGCAGTGTGCCGAACGCGGGGTCCCCGGACAGGTCCAGGCGCAGCGCGAGGGTGTTCACGAAGAACCCGAGCAGATCCTCGGCCCGCTCGGGCCGGTCCGAGATCGGGGTGCCGACGACGAGGTCCGTCTGCCCGGTGACCCGGTGCAGCATCGCCGCGTACCCGGCGAGCAGCGTCATGAACAGGGTGCTGCGGCGGGTGCAGCTCAACTCGCGCAGCCGCCGGGAGAGTTCGGGGTCGAGGGTGTGGAAGTCGGCACGGCCGTTGGACGTCATCGTCGCCGGGCGCGGCCGGTCCGTGGGCAGCGCGAGGACGGGCAGCTCTCCGCCGAGGGTGCGTCGCCAGTGGGCCAGGTCCTCGTCCGCCTCCGGGCTGTGCACCGACGTGGCCTGTTCCCTGGCGTGGTCGGTGTACGTCCAGGTCAGGGCGGGGAGGTCGGCGACCGCTCCGTCCCGCTCGGCTCGGTAGAGGGCCGAGAGGTCGCGGGCGAGGACGGTGGCGGAGGCGGCGTCGACCACGATGTGGTGCAGGGACAGCACGAGGACGTGCTCCGCGTCGGCGAGCCTGACGAGCCGGGTGACGAACAGCGGGCCGTCCGCCAGGTCGAAACGGCGTGCGCTCTCGGCGGCCAGGGCGTCCCGGAGCACGGTTCCCCGGCTGCCGGTGCCGTCCAGGACCTCGAAGTCCGGGTCGGCGGACGGCCGCACGACCTGGCGCGGTTCGCCTCCGATCTCCCGGAAGACGGTGCGCAGGCCCTCGTGGCGGGCGACCAGTCCGCGCAGCGCGGCATGCAGGGCGGTCACGTCGAGCGGGCCGTCGAGGCGGATCGCCTTGATCTCGTTGTACGCGGTACGGCCCGGGAGCAGGCGTTCCAGGAACCAGATCCGTTCCTGTCCGGGCGCCAAGGGCGCGTCGGCGGGAGCCGTTCGGGCGGAGACGGCGTTCGCGGGTGCCGGGCCGGTCTCGGTGCGTCGGCTCTCGTAGCGGCGGCGCAGGGCGTCCAGCCGCGGCAGGCTCTCGCGCAGCGGGCCCTGCGCGACGCCGAAGTCGACGAGGGCGACGATCTCGTCGGCGCCGGCCGAGGTGACCGCGTCCACGACCGGCCGGACGCTGTCCGCGGTGCCGATCAGGGCGCGCTGGTCGCAGTAGCGGCCGTAGGCGCGGCGGAACACCGCGTCCAGGTCGTCCTCGCTGAGTTCGGCCAGGTCGATGTTGTGTCCGAGGCTGTTGGTGACGCCGCTGAAGACGGACAACGATGCGCGCATGTAGCGGGACAGCGGCTCGAACGCCTCGGTGCGCGCGGTGTCGTGGTCGTCCGCGAGATAGGTGTGCAGCAGGACGGCCACGCGACCGGCGTCCGGGTCCAGGCCGTGCCGGGCCCGGGTGCGGCGGTACAGGGCGATGTTCTCCCGCAGCTGCTCCACGCTCTGGGTCATCAGGTTGGTGACGATGCCGAGGTCGTGCCGGGCGGCGAGTTCGTACGAGGCGGGGTTGCCGACCACCGCCGTGTACATGGGCGGAGCGTCCTGCACCGGGCTCGGAAAGAGCCGTACCTCGGCCTCACCGTCCCCGCCGGTCCGGAGCAGGGGTTCGCCGCGCCAGAACCGCCGTACCTCTTCGAGCTGTTCGTACATCAGCTCCTTGTGCCGGCCGAAGCGGTCGGGGAAGAAGACGAAGTCCTTGGCGCTCCAGCCGCCGGCGACGCCGATGCCGACGCGCCCGCCGGAGAGGTTGTCGACCATCGACCACTCCTCGGCGACCCGGATGGGGTCGTGGAGCGGCAGCACGACGGAGCCCGCGTTGAGCCGGATGCGTTCGGTCTCGCGGGACAGCGCGGCGGCGAGCACGGCCGGGTTGGGGAAGAGGCCGCCGAAGGAGTGGAAGTGGCGCTCGGGCATCCACAGCGCGTGGAATCCGTGGCGGTCGGCGAACCGGGCCACGTCCATGAGGAGTTCGTACTGGCCCTTCCGGGGCTCGGCGGTGTCCTGCGGGTAGTCACCGAAGAAGTAGACGCTGAAGTCGGGGGGGCGCGGGGCGGGTTCGCTCGTGGGGGCGGTGCGGGAGCCGGTGACGGCCGCCGCGTTCCAGGCCATGGCGGCGACCGGAGCGGGCGTCGAGGCGGGAGCCGCCGGTGCCGGCACCGGTTTCGGTGGCGCCGGCTTCGGCGGTGCCGGCTTCGGCGCCACGAGCCGACGGCCCGGGAAGAAGCCCGCCGAGCGCAGCTCGCGCAGCGCATCGCGTACGGCGTCCGCCACGAACTCGATGTCACCGTCCGAGTGGGCGGTGGACAGGAAGAAGTTGCGCCACTCCCAGACGTGCACGCCGCGCAGCATCAGGTGGTGGTAGAGGAGTTCCATGTCGGCTCGGTGCTCGAAGCGGAACTGGGAGCCGAAGTGCGTCATGCGCAGGGGATACTCCTCGGCCTCGAAGAAGCCGTTGAGCGTCGCGGCGAGTTCGGCGGTACGGGCGGTGAGCCGTTCCTGGAGGCTCGGGCTGTGCTCCTTGAGGTGGGTGAGCACGGCGCGCGCGGCGACCATCGAGACCGGGTGCTGGATGTACGTACCGCCGAAGAAGGTGGTGTCGGCGGGCGGGTAGCTGTCGTCGCCGTACGACCAGTGGCCGCCGTCGACGCCGTCCATGATGTCGGCGCGGCCGGCGATGGCCCCGATGGGGAAGCCACCGCCGAGGAGCTTGCCGTAGGTGGCGAGGTCCGGGGTGACGCCGTACAGCTCCTGTGCGCCGCGCAGGGCGGGGCGGAAGCCGGTCAGCATCTCGTCGAAGAGCAGGACGATGCCGTGGCGGCGGGTCAGGTCCCGCAGCTTGCGCACGAACTCCACGGGTTGGAGCGCGGGGTGTCTGCTCTGCACCGGCTCCACGACGACCGCGGCGATCTCACCGGCGTGCCGTTCGATGGCTTCCAGTGCGCTGTCGCTGCCGTAGTCGAGGACCAGCAGGTCGGCGACGGCGGACTGCGGGATGCCGCGGGAGACGGGCACGGTGACCGGGTCGGCGCCGGTGCCCGCCGCGGGGGCCCGGCCGAGGACGTTGTCGGCGTGCCCGTGGTACGCGCCCAGGAAGGTGACGATCTTGTCGCGGCCGGTCGCCGCGCGGGCCAGGCGGATCGCGGCCGAGTTGGCCTCGGTGCCGGAGTTGGCGAAGGCGACCCGCTCCAGGCCGGTGAGTTCGGCGAGGAGTTCGGCGGCCTCGCCGGTCTCGACGTTGCGCGGGCCGAGCTGGATGCCGCGGGACAGGTGCTCGCGCACGGCCTGCGTCACGAACTCCGGCTCATGGCCGAAGAGGAGGACGCCGAAGCCCATGGTGATGTCGACGTACTCGTTGCCGTCGACGTCCTCCAGACGCGCCCCGCTCGCCCGGCGGCCCGCGATGGGGTACAGCATCTCCTTGGTGCCGCTGCGGAAACCGACCACCGCGCGGCTGTCGGCCAGGACCCGGCGGTAGCGCTGGGCGATCCGCTTGGAGGCCGGGGTCCTCGCGGTGTAGCGGCGCACGAGATCGGCCAGGTGCTCCTGCTGGGTCTGCGGGGAGGCGTCCCGCACCATGCCGGAGCTTCTGGCGACCGTGACCCGGGGACCGTGCACGCGCGGCGGTTCCGGGGACTGCTGCTCCGGCGCCGGAGCGCCGCCGCCCATCTGCTCGGCGATGCGCTGCGAGAGTTCGGTCATCGCCGCGAGGTCGCGGTCCAGGGCGGCGGATATGCCGTTCAGCGTGGTCACTTGGCCACCGTGCCGTCGAGCCGGTCGGAGACGGCGGCGGTCTGGAGCGCCAGCAGCTGGGAGAGCTGGGACATCATCTGGAGCTGTATCTGCGAGATCTGCTGGATCTTGCGGGCGAGGTCCTCCAGCTCCTCGCGGGTGGCGTACTCGGGGGTGGCGGGCGCCAGGGGGGCGGGTCCGGCAGCGGGCGGGGGCACGGGTGCGGACGCGGCGACCGTCGGCAGGGACACAGGCGCAGGCTCCGGCACGGACACCGGCTCGCGCACAGCGGCAGGTGGCTGCTGCCGCTGCTGCCCCGCCGGCGCCGGCATCCGCGCGACCATGAACTCCGCCAGGCGCCGCGGCGTACCCGTCTCCTCGAAGAGCTGCCGCATCGTCACCTTGACCTGGTGCTCCTGCTCCAGCTCCCGCAGCACGCTGATCATCTGCAGCGAGTCGGCGCCGAGGTCGAAGAAGGTCGCGTCACCGGGGATCGCCGACGGCTCCTCGCCGAGATGCCGGGCGGTGGTCCGGACGATGCTGTGGAGTACGTGCGAGACCGCTGCGTCTTGCTGAACCACTTCGGCTCCCTCTCTCGCTGCTGTTCTGGTGCTCGGAGCCGTCAACCGCGGCCCTGTCCAGTGGTCCTTGTGCTGGAACCGGTAGCCGGGCAGCGGGACGCGCCGGCCCCCGCTGCCGGCCAGCGGCACCCGCCAGTCGACGTCCGCGCCCGCGCAGTGCAGCCCCGCCGCGGCACCCCACAGCGCGCCGAGCCCCGCGCCCCGGCGCAGGGACGGCAGGGACGCGACGCCGGGCAGTGCCCGGCGGGCCAGACCGCTGAGGGTGGTGTGCGGCCCGATCTCCAGCAGTGCATCGGGCTGCCGGGCCCCGATGGCGTGCAGCGCCAGGTCGTAGCGGACGGGCTCGCGGGTGTGCCGTACGAGATGGTCCGCGTCCGGGATCCAGCCGGGCGGGTGGGTCACGCCGTCGAGCGCGCTGACGAACGGGATGCCCACCGGCCGCAGGGACACGTCGGCGAGGACCTTCCGGAACTCCTCCAGCATCGGTTCCATCAGGGCGGTGTGGAAGGCGCGGTTGACCGGCAGCCGCTGTCCCGGTGTGCCGCGTTCCGCCAGCAGGGCGCACGCCCGGTCGACGGCCTCCGCGGTTCCGGCGAGGACATGGGCGCGCGCTCCGTTGGTCACGGCCGTCTCCAGGCCGGGCACTTCGGCGGTCAGAGCGAGGGCGGCCGCCCGGTCGAGCGGTGCCGCCACCATCGCGCCGGGGGCGCACCGGTGTTGCATCAGCCTGCCGCGTTCGACGGTGAGGCGCAGTCCGTCGTCGAGCGAGAGGGCTCCGGCCGCGTACAGGGCGGCGTACTCGCCGACGCTGTGCCCGGTGACGGCGTACGGCTCGATGCCGCCGGCGCGCCACAGCCGGACGAGGGCGCATTGCAGGGCGAACAGCGCGGGTTGCGCGGTGTCGGTGTCCTGGACGGCGTCTTCGTCCAGAACGCGGCCGGTGAACAGCGGGGCGCCGGTGAGTTCGCGGTGGCGGTGCTCGCAGGCGTCGAGCACCTCGCGGGCGACGGGGAAGCGGTCGTGGAGGGCCGTGGCCGGTCCCGGGTGTCCGCTGCCCTGCCCGGTGAACTGGAACGCCACGCGCGCGGGCCCGTCGTGCGGCGCCGTCCCGGTGTGGACCGACGCTCCCGCGTTCCCGGCGAGCCAGCCGTCGAGGGCGTCGGCGAGGGCGGCCGGGGTGGTGCCACGGACCGCGAGCCGGTGGCGGCCGTGTCTGCGGCCGAGTGCGGCGGTGGTGACGAGGTCCGCCAACTGCGGTGCGGGCGGCCGCCGTAACCGCTCGCTCAGGGCGCGGGCGTTGTCCGCGAGGGCGTCCGGGCTGCTCGCGGAGACCAGGAGCACATCCGGTGGTGCGGCGCCTTCGGTACGGGGCGTGGGGTCCGGGGCCTGCTCCAGGATCAGGTGGACGTTGGTGCCGCCGACCCCGAGTGACGTGAGGCCGGCGCGGCGGGGCCCGTCGCCCCGCGGCCAGGGGCGGGCGGCGCGCGGGATGTAGAAGGGGCTGTGGTCGAGGTCGAGGGCGGGGTTGGGTTCCTCGAAGTTGGCCATCGGCGGGATGACGCCGTGCTTGAGGACCAGCAGGGTCTTCACCAGCCCGGCAAGGCCCGAAGCGGCGTCGAGGTGGCCGATGTTGGCCTTGGTCGAGCCGAGGGCGCAGTAGCCGGTGCGGGCGGTGTCCTCGCGGTAGGCGCCGGCGGCCCCGTCGAACTCGATCGGGTCGCCCTTGAGGGTGCCGGTGCCGTGGGTCTCCAGGTAGCCGATGGAGTCCGCGCCGACGCCGGCCCGCCGCAGGGCCTGCCGGATGGCGACGCGCTGGCCGTGTGCGCTGGGGGCGGTGAACGCCTTCTTGTCCGCTCCGTCGTTGCTGATGCCCCAGCCGCTGATGACGCCGTGGATCGTGTCGCCGTCGGCGACGGCCCCGGCCAGGCGTTTCAGTACGACGGCCAGGACGCCGGTCCCGCCGACGGTGCCGTCGGCGCCCGCGTCGAAGGCCCTCAGACGGCCGGACCTGGAGAGGATCGAGCCCTTGACGTACCGGTAGCCGAGGATCTGCGGCACATGGACGGCGGTGGCGCCGACGAGGGCGAGGTCGCAGTCGTCCATGAGCAGGGACTGGGCGGCCGACTGCACGCCGACGAGTGAACTGGAGCAGCCGGTCTGGACGTTGACGGCGGGGCCGGTCAGGCCCAGCCGGTGGGCGACGCGGTTGGCCGTGAAGTCCGCGTAGTTGCCGACCGTGATCTGGATGCCGGCCATCCAGTCGGTGACGGGCTCGCTGGGCAGGACGTTGTTGAGGAGGTAGTTCTGGAGCGTGTAGAGGTGGTAGCCGGTGCTGGCGTAGACGCCGATGCGGCTGCCGTCGCGTTCGTCCGGGTAACCGGCGTTCTCCAGGGCGTGCTGGGCGCATTCCAGGAACATGCGGTGCTGGGGGTCCGTGATCCGGGCCTCGCGGGCGCTCATCCCGAAGTGCTGGGCGTCGAAGCCGGCGATGTCGTCCACCACGCCGGAGGCGCCGACGAAGTCTTCCGCGCCGTACTCCTCGGCGGGGACGCCGGCGGCGGCCAGTTCCTCGTCCGTGAAGCGGGTGATGCGGTCCGTGCCGTCGTGGACGATGCGCCAGAGGTCCTCGGGCGTGTCGGCGCCGGGCAGGCGGAAGGCCATGCCGATGACGGCCAACCGGGGGTCCGGAGCGGACATCCGGGGGTCCGGATCGTTCGGGGGCATCAGCCGCGTCCTTCCGTCACCGTCGACGCGTCACGGTCGACCTTCTTGTCCTCGACGCCGGGGTCGCGGGTGCCGCCCCGTCCGAGCAGTACCAGCAGCAGGGCGAGGCACAGGGCGATCGCGAGGCCGTGGAAGGCTGCGACCACCTGGAGCGGTGAGAAGGTCTCCAGCAGGGCGCCGCTCACGAGCATGCCGAGGCCGAAACCGGTGTTCTCGGCCGAGGCGGACAGGCCGAAGAGGCGACCGCGCTGCTCGTCGGGCGCGGTCTGGAGCCTCGACACGTAGACGATCTCGGTGAATCCGTCGGCGGCTCCGGCGACGAGCGCGGCGATGACGGCGGGCACGGTGGGCAGTCCGCAGAACACCACGATGAACCCGGCCGACATCACACAGGCACCCAGCGCGAAGGCCCGCTCCCCCGGCGTCCGCCCGCTCTTCTTGGTGACACGGCCGATGACCTGCTGGGCGACGATGTTGCCGATGGCCCAGGTGGCCCAGAACTGGCTGATGAACGTGGCCGGATGATCCGGGTCCAGAGCGCTGGAGTAGATCGGCAGGGCGACGTTGTGGGACGAGGAGCCGAGTCCGTCCACCGCCCGGACGGCGATCATCGCCATCAGCACCGGCGCCGTGCCGAGCAGCATCCGCGCGGTCCAGCGGGCGGCGTCGGAGGAGTCCGCGGCCCCTGTGCCGGTCGCGGCGGCCTTGGTGCGCACGGGAAGCAGGAACAGCACCGTCGCCGAGACCACGAAGGTCGCGGCGTCCAGCGCGAACGCGGCGGAGTACCCGAGTTCCGCCACCACCAGTCCCGACGAGGCGAACCCGGCGATCATCGCCAGCGAACGCCCCGTCACCAGCAGCCCGTTGGCCCGTACCCGGTGCTCGGCCCCGACGATCTCCGGGATGCTGCTGCGCAGGGACACCTGGGACAGTGTCGAGCAGCCGCCGGTGATCACGGCGAGGGCGTAGAGCAGCCCCACCCGCATGCCGTCCGGTGCCAGCAGCAGTGACAGCAGCGCCAGCGCCTGGCACAGGTCGGCGCCGACCATCAGCCGCTTGCGGTCGTGGACCGAGACGAGCCTGCCGCTGACCCAGCCGGAGACGACGCTCGTCGCGAGGCGTACGGCCATGAAGAGCCCGGCGGCCAGCGCGCTGCCGGTGGCGTCGTAGACGAAGACGTTCAGCGCCACCATGTTCAGGTAACTGCCGTACGCCGAGATGCCGTTGCCCAGGACGAGCAGACGGAAGTACCTCATGCACCTTCCCCTGGTCTGCATGAAGGGTGTGAGTGGTGTGCGGCCGGAATGCCGCTGCCCGCCCGTTCAGTCGCGAGTCGGAACCCAAGCGGACGGCGGACGCCGACGCGGCCCCGCCCACCGCTCACGCACGGCGTGTTCAAGCCCCCATGGCCGGCCCAGCACAGAAACCATTCCCCCCATACGCCGCCGGACAGCGGCCATCGGTTCGTCACCCAAGCAGACCCGGACAGGCGTGTTCAAGACTCCAGAGAGGTCTGGACGTCTTCCGGTCCGGATTTGGCGATATCGGTGCGCTCTCCGACCGCGTGTCGGCCGTCGGACCCGGCATCACCTGTGGAAGTACGTCAGTCGTCACCTCGGTGCTGTCCGACAACTCGGCAGGTCACGGCGAATCTGCCGACCCGGCGTTCCACTTCCGCCGCCGTGTCCGGCGGTGTCAACGGTCGCAGGGTCACGGTGACGCTGACCGAACCGGAGTCGGCGTGGGCGTCGATCTCCGCCACATGCTCGATGCCGGCGAGGACGTCGGTGAGTACGCGGCGTGCGGCGTCGGCGCGCAGGGGCAGCTTGTACGGCTTGCCGACCGCGGTTACGGGGAGGGCGTCGAGGACGCGGACGGCCTTGGGCGCGGCGGCCGCCTCACTGACGTGGGTGGCGGCCCAGGCCCGCAGTTCGGCCTCGCCGACCGTGCCGTCGGAGAGCGTCACGTACGCGACCGGCACCTCCCCGGCCCGGTGGTCCGGCTGCCCGACGGCCTGCGCCCCGGTGACCGCGGGGTGCGTGAGCAGGGCGTCCTCGATGACGCGGGGGTCGATGTTGTGTCCGCCGCGGATGATGAGGTCCTTCACCCGGCCGGTGAGGTACAGGAAGCCGTCCTCGTCGAGATATCCGAGGTCACCGGTGTCGAGCCAGCCGTCGGTCACCTTTCCCTGACCGCTGATCAGATGGCCGTCCCCGGCACGGCCCTGGACGTAGCCGGGGAAGACGGTCGGGCCGCTGATGAGGATGGTGCCGACCGCACCGGCCGGCCGCTCGACGCCGGTGTCCGGGTCGGCGATCCTGACCCTCTGGTACGGCAGCCGCCGGCCGACCGATCCGGGCCTGCGGACGTCGAGGAAGCCGCGGACGCTGGCACAGGTCGCCTCGGTCAGTCCGTACCCCTCGAGGAGCGGTATCCCGGTCGCCGTCTCGAAGCCGGCGCGCACTCCGTCGGGCAGGGCGGAGGCGCCGACCATCGCGCACCGCATCGAGCCGATGTCGGTCCCGTCGACGGGGCACGCGGCCAGGACCGCGTACACCGTGGGCACGGCACTCATCGTGGCGATCCGGTAGTGCTCGACGATGCGCCAGAACTCGGCGTAGAGGTTGATGTCGCGGTAGCCCAACGGTCCCGCCCACACCACTCGTTGCCCTCGGAACAGCGGGGCGAGCAGCGTGACGACGAGTGCGTTGACGTGGAAGAGCGGCAGCGCGGCGAACACGACCGAGTCGTCGTCCAGTACGGAGTTGGCCGCGATCATCCACGCGTCGGCCACCTCGTTGGCATGCGTGTGGGCGGCGAGTTTCGGCGCTCCGGTGGTCCCGCCCGTGTGGAAGAACGCGGCGAGGTCGGCGCTCGTGGGCGGCTCGCCGAGGAAGCGACCGGGCGGGCAGTCGGCGGCGGCGTCGGCGAGGCGGGCCACGGTGGCGTTCTCGACCGACGGCGGCGGCTCGGTCGGGCCTGCGGTGGGGTCGAGCAGGAGCACATGGTCCACCAGGCCCCGCCGGGCGAGTGCGGCGGCGGTGTCGAACGCCTCGGGGTCCAGCTCCGGGGAGGCGGTGACGATGACGCGGGCGCCGGCGCGGCGGACCAGCTCGGCGACATGGTCAGGGGCGAGCGCCGGGTTGACGGGCGTCGCGATCCCGGCGAGCTGGGCGGCGAGGAGCGCGGTGAGGAGTTCGTCGCAGTTCGGGGCGAGCAGGGCGACGGTGTCGTGGCGGCGGACGCCGAGGCGGTGGAAGGCGTTGGCCGCCCGGTGGACGTCGGCGAGGAGGTCCGCGTGGGTGCGGTTCCTGGGCGTGCGCCAGGACGCGGCGTCGGGGAGGACGGTGAGTGCGGTCCGCTCCGGCCACTGGTCCGCGGCCCGGCGCAGCAGGTCGTAGGAGGTGGCGGGCAGGCCGCGCGCGGCGAGCGGGGTGGCCTCGATGGCGGCCAGGTCGTCGGGGTGGTCGTAGCGCGGCCACGTCATGGGGGTCTCGGTGGTCACGCGTACCTCACCTTGGTCTGCTGGGTGCCGAGGTCGATGGCTCCGTCGGGAGTGCGGATGGACAGCTCCAGGACGTCGCCGTCACGGAGGTACTTGTCGTTCTTCGCCTGGGAGTTGAAGAACGCCTTCCACTTCATCGCCGGCGGCAGGAGGGCGCCGATCGTCTCCACCGGCTTGGGCGGCGCCTTCAGGGCCGTTCCGCCCGGTGTGCCGGTGAGGATCAGGTCGCCCGGTGCGAGGGCCTGGAAGCGGGAGAGTTCCTGAAGGGCCTGGAGCGGGCTGTAGATCATGTCGGTGAGGTCGCTGTCCTGGCGGATCTCGCCGTTGACCTTGAGGACGAGCCGGAGCTCGGGGAGGCGGTCCAGCTCGTCGGCGGCCGGCAGGACCAGCGTGGGGCCGACCGGGGTGAAGGTCGGGTAGGACTTGGCCTCGTAGAACTGGGTCTTGGGCAGCTGTACGTCGCGTGCGGAGACGTCGTTGGTGACGACCAGGCCGGCGATGTGGTCCCGCCAGTTCGCTGCGGTCACGGTGGTGCCGACGTCGAGGGGACGTCCGACGACCAGGCCGAGTTCGATCTCGTGGTCGAGGAAGCGGACGTGGGCCGGCTTCACGATCTCGTCGAAGGGGCCGCTGATGGAGCCGGAGGTCTTGCGGAAGAACGTCAGCGGGACGGTCCCGGGGTTCATGCCCGAGTCGCGCACATGGGAGACGTAGTTGGTCATCTGCGCGACCACCCGGCAGGGCGCGGTGACCGGGGAGACGACCGGGAGTTCGGCGATGCGGCGTGGCTGCGCCGCCGAGGTGCCGGCGCGGGCCTCGGCGAGGGCCATGTGGACCGTGACGACGTCGTCGAGGAGTTCGGCGGTCGTAGTCGCGGCTGTCCCGACCGGGACGGCACGGTGCGCGTCGAGCGCGACCCACCACGCTCCCTCGGCGGTACGGAGGACGGAGACGGTCATGAGGTCGCCACTTTCATCAGGCCACGCAGGCGCTGGAGGTCGAATTCGTTGTCGTCGGACTTCAGGGCTGTGATGATCGAGCGCAGTTCGGCGAGCGACTCGCGTCCCGGGGCGATGCCCAGGAAGTCCTTGGTGGCCGGCGGGCCCCACTGCGCCAGGCCGGAGGCGGTCATGGGCGCCCAGCCCGGCTCCAGGGTGGAGTCGAACATGTCGCTGTCGGTGAAGTGCTCGACCAGGAAGCCGTCGGGGTCGCGCCAGTAGTCGAAGATCTGGCTGCCCTGGATGTGCCGGCCGATCCCCCAGGACCGCCGGTAGCCCTCGCTGAGCAGGTGCTGGCCGCCGGCGGCCAGCGCGTCGAGATCGGTGACCTCGTAGGCCGAGTGCACGTACCGGTTGGAGGGGCCGAGGGTGAGGGCCAGCGTGTGGTGGTCGGTCAGGGTCCGGCCGCGGTCGCAGCGGATGAAGCTCATGGTGGGGCCGCGCTCGCGCTGACCCGCGTAGTAGAGGAAGTCGCTGACGATCAGGCCGAGTTGCTCCAGGTACCAGTTGAGCGTGCGCGTGTAGGTGGTCGTCTGGAGGACGACGTGGCCGAGGCGCCGGACGCCCGCCGGTTCGCGTGGCGGCCGCTGGGTGGCGTTGACGCGGTCGAGGCCGCCGCCGAAGTTGAACGTCTGCGTGCCCTGCGCTGCCTGGGCCGGCAGTTCGTCGGTGTCGGCGACGACGCGCACCGGCAGTCCGCTCGGATCGAGCAGTTCGACCACCGAGCCGCCCAGCTGCTGCGGGAGCGACCGGACCCTGGTGCCGGCGGTCCCGGCCAGCCGCAGCAGATCGCGGGTGTCGGCGGCGCGGAAGGCGGGGCCGAGGAACCGCGACCCGCGCCCCTTCCTGATGATCACGCACGGTGCGCCGGCCTGCGTTCCCCTCAGGTGCAGCTCGCGGCCGTCACGGTACGACGTGCCGAAGCCGAACGCCCGGGCGAAGACCTCGGCCCGGTCCAGGTCGGGCTTGCGGAACTCCAGCCACGCGATGTCGTGGACCTTGATCACCGGGTTCGTCGCCCGGCCCGGATGCTCCCCGGGGAGTGCGCCCTGCTCGGAATGCAGGTCGTTGTGCGTGCCACCCACGGCCACCACCTCCTGACGAAATATTCACTTCCGAATCAGACGTCAGTCAAGAGAACTGAAGAAATCTTCAGGAAACAGAAGAGTGCGGCTAGAGTGCGAGGTGAAGGCAGTACGGGCGGGATGGAGGATGGTGTGATGGCCGAGCGGACCGCACCCGGGCGCGTCGACCGGCGAAGGGCGCGCACGCGCACCGCGCTGGTGGAGGCGGCCCAGCGCCTGCTGGCCGAAGGACGTACCGACGTCCCGATCCTGGAGATCACCGAGCTGG
Organism: Streptomyces sp. bgisy027; assembly: GCF_057710365.1. Classification (NCBI taxonomy): domain Bacteria; kingdom Bacillati; phylum Actinomycetota; class Actinomycetes; order Kitasatosporales; family Streptomycetaceae; genus Streptomyces; species Streptomyces sp. bgisy027. The sequence goes on along the minus strand of NZ_JBYIVZ010000033.1, from coordinate 74,073 downwards.
CCGACATCGGGGTCGGCTCGTTCTACAACCACTTCGACAGCAAGGAAGAGCTCTTCCGCGTCGCGGTGGCGGAGGCGCTGGAGTGGTGGGGCTCGCTGATGGACCGCCTCACCGCGGACATCGACGACCCGGCGGTGGCGTTCACGCAGAGCTTCCGCATGACCGGTCGGCTGCACCGCCGCCACCCGGAGCTGAGCCGCGTCCTGCTGAACCAGGGCCTGGAACTGGCGCGATCCGAGCAGGGTCTGGCGCCCCGGGCCTTCCAGGACATCCGCGCCGCGGTGGCCGCGGGGCGCTTCGAGGTGGAGGACCCGGACCTCGCTCTCACGATGACGGCGGCCGCCGTGCTGGCGCTCGGCTCGCTGCTGCACGCCCAGCCCGACCGTGACGACGCGAAGTCCGCGGACCTGGTCGCCCTCGGCCTGCTCCGGCAGTTCGGCCTCCCGGCCGACGAGGCCGCCCGGATCTGCGCGCTCGACCTGCCGGACCTCGACGTGGTCGACACCCTCGTCGGCTGAGCACCGGGCCGGACGCCGCTGCTTGCTGTTGTAGGGGCTGCTCCAATTAGAGTGGACGCTTCAGCAAGCGAGCGATCACCAGAGACCGAAGGCCCGGTACGACCACCGGGACCGACGGACCGGTACGACCGGGGAGGCACCCCATGACCAGTGCGCCGACGACGCGCAAGAAGCGCGCGAACGGGGTGGAGTCGCGTCAGCGCATTCTCGACGCCGCCGTGGAGATCGCCGGTGAGCGCGGCTACGACGGCACCTCGATCGCGGCCGTCAGCGCCAAGTGCGGGCTGCCCGCCAGCTCCATCTACTGGCACTTCAAGGACAAGGACGACCTGATCGCCGCGGTCATCGAGCGCAGCTTCGAGGCCTGGCTCACCGCGGTCGAGCTGCCGGGCGAGGAGACGGGTACGCCTGAGGAGCGGGTCACCGCCATGGCCGCGAACGTGGCGAGGTCCCTCGTCGACGCCCCCGACTTCCTGCGCCTCGGACTCATGCTGGCCCTGGAGCGGCGGCCCACCGAACCCCGGGGCCGCACGGTGTTCCTCCAGGTCCGCGACATCACCCACCGGAAGATCGCCGAGGTGGCCGCCGCCCTGTTCCCGGCCCTGGACGAGGCCGCCGTGGACACCCTCACCACCTACGCCGTCGCCGGCGCGGACGGCCTGTTCGTGCACCGCGAGGTCAAGGGCGACACCGTCGACCTCGTGGCGTTGTTCGAACTGCACGCACAGGTCGTCCACGACGCGGCGGCGCGGCTGGCGAAGGGCGTCGGGGGGCGGGAGGGCTAGCCCGCCCTGAACGTGTCCGCGTGTTCCGCGGCCCACTGCCCGAAGGTGCGCGCCGGCCGGCCGGTGACCTTCTCGACGGTGTCGGCGACCGTGCGGCCGACCTCCGGCGTGTTGCCGTACGCCTCCAGCAGGAACCCGATCACGTCCTCCGGGTGCCCCGCGGCCCGCCACTGTGCGACGGCCTGGTCCTCGCTGAGTTCCACCAGGGCGATCTCCCGGCCGCGGGCGGCGGCGATGGCCGCCACCTTGTCGCCGACGGTGAGCAGTTCGGGGCCGGTGATGACGTACTCCTGCCTCCCATGCCCCTCCTCGGTCAGTGCGACGGCCGCGACGGCGCCGATGTCGCCCTCGTGGACCATGGCGCTCAGCCGGGAGACGAACGGCTCGCGCACCTCGCCGGCGGTCACGATGCCGTCCGCCCACTCCAGGGCGTTGCCCATGAACTCGACCGGCATCAGAACCGTCCAGTCCACCCCGTCGGCCGCCCGCACCGCCTGCTCCAGCGGCGTCGCCTCGCCGCCGTGCAGCACGGTGACCCGGCGTACGCCCGCCGCCCGGGCCAGCTCCAGCATCCGCGGGCCCGTCTCCAGCGGGGCGAAGTAGGCCCCGCCGAAGGTGATCAGGTGGACGCCGGCGACGCCCTCCAGGGCCGGGACCAGGCTGTCGGGGTCGGTCAGGTCGCCCCGGACCACCTCGACGCCGGCCGGGAAGACGGCCTTCGCCGGGTCCCGGGTGAGGGCCCGGACCGCGTGGCCGCGGGCGAGCAGTTCGGTGACGACCTGGCGGCCGACGGTTCCGGTGGCGCCGGTGACAAGGATCTTCTGCGCCTGCTGTGTCTGCGTCATGGAACGACCGTAGGAGGACTTGCGGTCAGGTTCTGTCCGCAAGTACGGAGAGATCGTTGTCGACCGTGTAGTAGGGCCGCACGACCGCGCCGTCGATCACGGCCGCCGGGAGAACGAAGATGCCCTTGCGGTCCGCGACGTCGTCGAAGAGACGGCCGATCCGGACCGAGGTCTCACCGTCGACCCGGACGGACAGGTCCCAGACCCGGTCGCCGGTACCGGCTGGACCGGCCAACTCCCCGTAGTCCACGGTGAAGGAGAACCCCCGGCCGTCCTTCTCGGCCACCGGCACGACCGTCCGTTCGCTGCCGCCCCCGCCCCGCAGGCGCAGCCGCACGTCCGGTCCCGCGCCGAGGGTGGCGCCGTGCAGCCGCGCCCTGACGGTCATCGAGCGGTCCGCGACATCGATGCCCTCGACCTCCGCGTGGGCGGTGCGCAGCCACGCCCGCAGCGCGAGGTAGCCGTCCTTGGTGACGTACGGGACGCGTACGGCGACCGGTGACGGCCAGTCGCGCAGGTTGCCGTCGACGAGGGTCCGGAGGTCCCGCAGGCCGGGGCGCAGTCGCTGCCGCGGCGCGCCGGGTTCGGGGATCAGATAGACGTCCCACCGGCCTTCGGCGAGCGCGAGCTCGGGCTGAAGGACGGCACGCGGCCGGCCGTCCTCCGCCGGTTCCAGGTCGAGGGTGTGGAGGTCCTTTTCGGACTGCCCTTTCTTGGGGCGCAGTCGCAGCAGCAGGCGGCTCGTGGCCGACGGTGCCCGCAGCGCGAAGGTGAGGCGGCCGTCCGTGTCGGCCGTGCAGTCGGTACGGAGGCCGGCCGTGGTCGTCGTGCCTTGTCCGGTGGTCATCGGTTTCCCCTCCGTACCGTGTGCAGCGCGCCGGACGCCAGGGCGTACGCGGCGTCGCGTGCGGCGAAGCCCTGGCTGACCAGGGCGCGTTGTATTCGGCCGGGTTCCGGTGCCGCCCGTCGCCCGGTTCCCCGTGCGGTCGTCGCCTCGTCGATCAGGCGCTCGGCCTGCTCCACGACCGGGACCGGGCCGAACCGTCGCGCGTTCTCCCGTGCCCTGCGCCCCATGCGCCGGCGCCGCTCGTCGTCGCGTACGAGTTCCAGCAGTGCCGCGCTCAACGCCGCACGGTCACCGACGGGGACGAGCCGGCCGTCGGTGCCGTCCTCGATGATCTCGCCGGGTCCGTACGGGCAGTCGGTGCTGACGACCGGCAGGCCGCAGCGCATCGCCTCCACGATGGTCATGCCGAACGGTTCGAAGTCGGCCGCGCTCGCGCCGATGGAGCCCTTGACCCACTCGGCTTCCATGGGGGCCGCCGCTCCCATCAGCAAGGCGTGGTCACTCAGGCCGCGGTCCTCGATGAGCTGCCGCAGCCGCGCCTGTTCCTCGCCCCTGCCGTAGATGCGCAGCTGCCAGTCCGGGTGGGCGGCGGCGACCGGGGCGAAGGCCTCGATGAGGAGGTCGTAGCGCTTGACCGGAACCAGTCGGCCGGCGGCGACGATCACCTTCGCGGTGCCGTCCGCCGGGGGCAGCACCGGGTCGGGGACGCTGTTCGGGAGTGCCTCCACCCGGACTCCGGGCAGGCGCATCTTGCGCCGGTAGGCGGCGGCGTCCGCCTCGGTGACCGTGGTCAGCACGTCGAGCCGCCGGTAGGCGCGACGCAGCGCGGTGCGCAGCCTGGGCGAGTGGTTGTCGAGGGTGAGGTGCTCCTGCCCCATGCGGACGACATGCTCCGGCGCCTGGCGCGCGAGGTGCACGTTGAGCCCCGGCCGGGTGCCGATGACGACGTCGGCGTCGGTCTGCGCCAGACATTCGCCGATCCGCAGGTCGGTCAGTTCGCTGTACTGCCCGTAGCGGTATTCGGCGGCGGGGAACACCCGCGCCGCTCTGAGATGCAGAGGATGTTCCTTCTCCTGTCTCAGGTCGACCAGTGGCCTTAACGACACTCGTGGGTCCAGGACGAAGTTCGGGTGTTCGCGGTGCCTCAGCACGGACACGATCTCCACCTCGTGCCGGTCGGCCAGCGCCTGGGCCAGGTTGAACGTGGTGGTGATCGTGCCTCCGATCCCGTAGGCGTTGTGGAGCAGGAAAGAGATCTTCATGGCGGACTAGACCGTGCCGAACCCTGTTCCGTTGCCTGCTGTTACCGCTCCGTTGCCTTGCAGCTCAGGTTCTGGACAGACGCACCGGCAGAACGCCGGGCGTACGTGGCAGCGTCACCCGCAGTCTCCCGTCCCCGTCCCGGACCGCCGAGCCGGCCGGCGCCGAGGACGGGAGGAGGATCTCCACACGCGCCTCCCTGTCCGCCAAGTGGGCCATGGGCAGCCGGAGTTCGTTCGGCCGGCCACGCACAAGTCGGTGAGGCAGGTCGTACGGTCGTGGGGCGACCGTATGCCCAGCGCCGGCCACTCGTCCGTCCACCCGGGCAGCCCCGGTGGCCAGAACGGCACGGCCCGCGCCAGGTCGCGGCGGATCGTCTCGGCGGACATCGCCGTGGGCGACGCCGAGCCGGTGCGGGTCACCGTCGAGAACACCCGGAGCCCCGACGACCACTGGACGGTGAGCGTCCCCGTGGAGCCGAAGGAGGGCGCCGACAAGGTGACGTTCGGCAACGCGACCGCGTGGGCGCCACGCACCGGTCGGATCGAACCGGGCCGAGTGGTCGGCCTGCTGCAGCCTCACCCGTCCGGCCCGTCCGGCCCGTCCGGCCCGTTCCACGCGATCTCGTGGGTGGAGCGGGCGGGACGGGTGCGTCAGGCGACCTGGCCGCTGTGCAGCGCCGCGTACGCCCCGCCCTGGCGCAGGAGTTCCTCGTGGGTGCCGATCTCCTGGACTCGGCCGTCGCCCAGCACCACGATCCGGTCCGCGCCGCGCACGGTGGACAGTCGGTGGGCTACCACGAAGGTGGTGCGGCCGTGCAGGAGCCGGGCCAGGGCCTGCTGGACCAGAGCCTCCGACCGGGTGTCCAGGGCCGAGGTCGCCTCGTCCAGGACCAGCACTCTCGGATCCCGGATCAGCGCCCGCGCGATGGCCAGCCGCTGTCGCTGCCCGCCGGACAGCCGCGCCCCGCGCTCGCCGACCAGGGTGTCCAGGCCCTGCGGCAGCCGGTCGACGAACTCCAGCGCGTTGGCGTCACGCAGCGCCGCACGCACCGTCTCCTCGTCGGCGTCGTCCATGCCGTAGGCGACGTTCTCGCGGATCGTGCCGTCGAACAGGATCGACTCCTGCGGCACGACCGACAGGAACCGGCGGTAGGTGCGCAGGTCGAGGGTGTTCATGTCCGTGCCGTCGAGCAGCAGTCGACCGGAGGTCGGGCGGATGAAGCCGATGACGAGGTTCAGCACGGTGGACTTGCCCGCGCCGGACGCGCCCACGAGGGCGATCGTCTCCCCCGGCGAGACGGACAGGGTGACGTCACGCACCGCGGGGCGGCCGGTGTCGTAGGCGTACCCGACGCCCTCGAAGGTCACGGCGCCGCGCAGCGAACCGAGTTCGGCCTTGCCCTCGTTGTCCTCCAGCTCGGGGGCCTGGAGGACCTCACCGACGGAGCGGACGGACTCCAGGCCCTTGGTGATGACCGGCGCCAGACCGGCCAGCGTGGTCGTGGAGTTGGTGAGGGTGGTCAGGAACGCGCTCAGCATGACGACGTCTCCGGCGGTGACGCCCCAGACGCCGTAGTACGAGATCAGTGCCGCGCCGGCGAGGACCAGCACACCGACCACGTTCAGGACGACCCAGGCGAGCGACCCGAAGCGGCCGTTGACGAGGTCGAGGCGCATGCCGGAGGTCAGCAGCCGGTGCAGGGTGCCGTCCATGCGGCGCAGCGCCTTGCCCTCCAGGCCGTGGGCACGGGTGACCGGGATGAGGCGGGTCATCTCCGTGACGCGGGAGGAGAGGGTCTCCACCTCGTGGCGGAAGCTCTCGTTGTGGGTGCGCAGCCGGGCCCTCAGGCGGGCGACGACCAGCGCGGCGGCGGGCACGACGACGAGGAAGACGGGCACGAACTCCGGTGTGCGTACGGCGATGATGACCAGGCCGCCGACGAGCACGGTGGTCGCGCCGAGCCCCGTCTCCGCGGTCTGCTGCACCATCTGCTCGACGGTCTCGACATCGCGCACGACCTTGGCCTGCAGCACACCGGCGCTGACACGGGAGTGGTAGCCGATGGACAGCTGCTGCATGCGGGTGCACAGCGCGGAGCGCAGGCTGGTGCCCATGCGGCGGACGCTGCCGTACAGCAGACGTACGTAGAGCACGTGCAGGGGGTAGTTGACCAGCAGGATGAACATGATCACGCCGGTGCTCAGCCAGAGCCGGCTGATCGGCTGGTGCTGGACGACGGTGTCGATGATGGACGCGGTGATCAGCGGCAGCAGCCAGACCGGGCTGTGCTTGACGGTGAACACGCCGACCGCCGCCGCCAGGCGGTGACGGTCGGCGCGGAACAGATAGGCGAGCGTGCGGACGGGGTGTTCGTCCCGGTAGCGGTGGTCGAGCGGTCTCTCCTGCGACGACGCCATAGGCGTTGTCCTTCCCGAGGTTCCGGATGAATTGCGGACACCTGCATAGCAAGCGCTCTCATCTCCCGTCCCGGGAGGTGGTACACACGCGATCCGGGACGGATTCCCGGAGTGGCCTCAGACGGCGTCCAGTTCCGCGATCTCCTCGGCGCCGAGCACGAGGTCGACCGCGCCCAGGGAGTCCCGGATGGTCTCCGGCCGGCTCGAACCCGGGATGGGGACGACGACCGGCGACTTGGCGAGCATCCAGGCCAGGCACACCTGCTGCGGGCTGACCCCGTGCGCCTCGGCGACACGTGCGAACGGGGCGTAGACCGAGCCCAGTTCACCGGCCCGGGAGATGCCGCCGAGCGGGCTCCACGGCAGGAACGCGATGCCGAGCTCGTCGCACAGGCGCAGCTCCGGCTCGCTGGAGCGGAACGCCGGGGAGAACTGGTTCTGCACGGAGACCAGCCGCCCGCCGAGGATGTCGTTCGCCTGCCTGATGCGCTCGGGGCCGGCGTTGGAGATCCCGGCCATGAGGATCTTGCCCTCGTCGAGCAGGTCGCGGATCGCGCCGACGGACTCGTCGTACGGCACCCTCGGGTCGGGCCGGTGGAACTGGTAGAGCCCGATGGCCTCCACGCCCAGCCGGCGCAGGGACGCCTCGCAGGCCTCTTTCAGGTGGCGCGGGCTGCCGTTCAGGGTCCAACTGCCGTCGCCGGGGCGCAGATGGCCGCCCTTCGTGGCGACGAGGACGTCCTTGCCCAGGTCGTGGGAGGCGAGGGCCTTGGCGATCAGGGTCTCGTTGTGACCGACCTCGTGGGCGTCGCGGTGATAGGCATCCGCGGTGTCGATCAGGGTGGCGCCGGCGTCGAGCGCGGCGTGGATCGTGGCGAGGGAACGCGCCTCGTCCGGGCGGCCCTCGATGGACATGGGCATCCCGCCCAGACCGATCGCGCTGACCTCGACATCCCCGATGCGGCGGGTGTGCATGGGCTCGTGACCTCTCTCGGCTGTCGCGCGGAAAACGTTGTCGTCCGGTGAACGGACCGTGGTGAACGGACCGTGAAGCACGGACCGAACCCGAACTGCACCAGCGTCGCCGTCCGGACGCGAGAGGTCCAATAGAAGAAGGTGAACGGATTCAGCGACAGCGCCACTGAATCCGCGCCAGGTCGGGATCGCCCCGCCCGTCCGGTATCCGCTTGCGCGGCCTCCAGGTCGATATGGCACGCTCACCCTCGACCGACCGGACAGGCATCGGTCCCGGACCTTCCGGCAAAGTGAGAGGCGGCGGCATGCGCATCGGACTGCTAGGCACCGGCCCGTGGGCACAGATGGCGCACGCTCCCGCCCTCAGCGGGCACCCTGAGCTGGACTTCGTCGGAGTGTGGGGCCGTCGTACGGCACCCACGAAGGAACTGGCCGACGCCTACGGCGTGCGGGCCTACGACGAGGTCGACGCGCTGCTCGCCGATGTGGACGCGGTGGCCGTCGCCCTGCCGCCGGCGATCCAGGCCGACCTCGCGGCGCGGGCCGCGCGGGCGGGCCGCCACCTGCTGCTCGACAAGCCGCTCGCGCCGACGGTGGAGCAGGGACGGACGGTCGTCGAGGCGGTGGCCGAGTCCGGTGTCGCCTCGGTCGTCTTCTTCACCACGCGTTTCCAGCCGGAGACCGCGGCGTGGATCGCCGAACAGGCGGGCGCGGACGGGTGGTTCACCGGACGGGCGCAGTGGCTCGGAGCGGTGTTCAGCGGTGACGACAGCCCGTTCGCGGACTCGCCGTGGCGGCGTGAGAAGGGCGCGCTGTGGGACGTGGGCCCGCACGCGCTGTCGGTGCTGCTGCCGGTCCTGGGGGACGCGCGGCGGGTGACGGCGGCCGCGCACGGTCCCGGCGACACCGTCCACCTCGTCCTCGACCACGTCAGCGGGGCGTCCAGCACGCTGGCCCTGAGCCTCACGGCCCCGCCCGCCGCCTCGGGGGCGGCTGTTGAGCTGCGAGGCACGGCCGGGGTCACGCTGCTGCCGGAGAGCACCGAGACCGCGGTGTCCGCCCTGACCCGGGCCGCCGACGCCCTGCTGACCGCGGTTCGCACGGGGCAACCGCACCCGTGCGACGCGGCGTTCGCACTGCGGGTCACCGAAATCCTGGCCGAGGCCGAGACGTTGCTCGACGAGACCTGACCCGCGACCGACCAGCTGCACGACGAGGGCTGCCCCGCGGCCGATCGGTTGCTTGAGGTGGGACTGACCAGTGACCGACCGACGGCCGAACGAAGGCTGACCCGCGACCGACCGGCTGCACGACGAGGGCTGACCCGCGACCGACCGGCTGCTTGAGGTGGGACTGACCAGTGGTCGATCGGCTGCTTGAGGAGGGGCTGCCCCGTGGCCGACCGGCTGCTCGACGGAGGCTGCCCCGCGCCCGATCGGTTGCTTGAGGTGGGACTGACCAGTGACCGACCGACGGCCGAACGAAGGCTGACCCGCGACCGACCGGCCGGTCAACGAGAACTGCGCCGCGACCGACCGGCTGCTTGAGGAGGGGCTGGCCGGCGGCCGACCGGCTCTAGAGGTCGTAGCCGCCGGAGACCTCGATGTTCTGGGCGGTCACCCAGCGGCTCTCGTCGGAGACCAGCGTGGCGATCATCGCGCCGATGTCATCGGGTTCGCCGACCCGGCCGAACGCAGTCTTCGCGGCGAGGCCCGGGATCACCTCGGGGAACCGGGTGAAGGCGTCGTCGGCGAGTCGGGTGCGGGTCGCGCCCGGCGACACGGCGTTGACCCGGATGCCCCGGCCGCTGAACTCCTTGGCCATGTACCGGGTCAGCACGTCCAGGCCGCCCTTCATGCTGGCGTACGCCGAGTAGCCGGGCTCCAGGCCGGTGGTGGTGCGCGCCGAGCTGCTGCTGGTGTTGACGACGGCGCCGCCGTCCGCCATCAGCGGCAGCAGCTTCTGCGTCAGGAAGTACGGTCCCTTGAGCAGGACCCGCGTCAGCCGGTCGAACATGTCCTCCGTCATGTCCTCGATCAGCGCCGTCTGCGCGATCCCGGCATTGTTGACCAGGTAGTCGAACGAGTCGCGTCCCCAGGTCTCCTTGAGCACGCGGGCGACCGTGTCGCGGAAGGCGTCGAACGTGTCGCTCGCGCCGACGTCCAGCGGCAGCGCCACGGCGGTGCCGCCCGCCTCCTCGATGGCGGCGACCGTCTCCAGGCCACCGCGGGCGTTGTTGCCGTAGGTCAGGATCACGCCGACCCCGCGCCTGGCGATCTCGACGGCGGCGCTCTGCCCGATGCCGGAGCTGGCGCCGGTGACGATGGCGATCTTCATGGTCTCTCCTCTGGGTGGACGGAACCGGTGAACTGATTCCATTCAACCCGCCTGACCTGCGAAAACGTTAGAACGATGCTCGCTCACACTTGCACGATCCTCTCGCCTTCGAGGACCGTCGGGCGCAACCGTGCTGCAATGGCCGTATGCCACTGGAAGAGCTCCGCACGCTGCTGGCCCGGCACGCACGTCCCGACTGGACCACGCCCGTCGACGGTGTCCTCATCTCGAAGGTCGACCGGTCCGATCCGCCGGCGCCCTCGATGACCGGCATGGTGCTCGCGGTCATCGCCCAGGGCGCGAAACGGCTCGCGCTGGGCGACCGCGTCTTCGAGTACGGCCCCGGGCAGTATCTGGTGGCGTCGGTCGACCTTCCGGTCACCGGTCAGTTCACCGGGGCCGACCCCGAGCACCCCGCGCTGGGCTTCGGACTCACGCTGGACCCGTCCGCCGTGGCCGAGCTCCTTCTCCAGGCCGGCCCCGGAACCACTCCCCGGCCAGGCGGCGGTCCGCCCTCGGGGATCGCCGTGACCGACGCACCGGCCGCACTGCTCGACGCGGTGGTCCGGCTGCTGCGCCTGCTCGACGAGCCCCGCGACCGTGCCGTCCTCGCACCGCTGGTCAGGCGCGAGATCCTGTGGCGTGTGATCACCGGCGAGCAGGGGGCGACCGTACGGCAACTGGGCCTGGCCGACAGCAGCCTCAGCCATGTCTCGCGGGCCGTGCGGTGGATCCGCGAGCACTACGCGGATCCCTTCCGGGTCGAGGACGTGGCCCGGATGTCCGGTATGAGCGTCTCCGCGTTCTACCGCAACTTCCAGGCGGTGACCGCGATGAGCCCCATCCAGTTCCAGAAGCAGATCCGGCTCCAGGAGGCCCGGCTGCTGCTCGCCACCCACCCGGGCGACGTCACCGGGGTCGGTCAGCGCGTGGGCTACGACAACCCGTCACAGTTCAGCCGGGAATACCGCCGCCAGTTCGGCGCACCCCCGAGCAGGGACGCCACACGCCTGCGCGACACCGCGCGCAGCCCCGCGGGTGTCCTGCCCTGAGCGGGTGCCGCGTCACTCGTCGTCGAACGGCTCCTCGCTCCACCGGAACCACGCTCTGTCCCCCTCGATGTGCAGCAGGAACTCGGCGACGGGACCGTCCGGCGACGACAGGAAAACGCGGCTGCGGATCTCGTCGTACGCCGCCTCCCACGCCTCGGCCTCCTCTTCCTGATCCCGCTCCAGCAGGGCGAGTTCACGGGCGAACAGGTCGCGTACCGCCTCGTACCCCGGACCGGGAGTGAAGCGCCCCGCCAGCCACGGGAAGTCGGCCTCGTCGATCAGGATCTCGCCCACCGGTTCGCCGCCACCGCTCACGTGCCACACCGCGCCGCCGAAGCCCATGCCCACCCCGCCCCTCCCCGCTGTCGATCACGCCGTCGGCCAGCATGCCACCCGGCACTGACAGCCGGCCCGGACCTGCGGTCAGGTCCGGGCCGTCCGTCATTCATCGTGCTGAGGTGCCGCTACTCGGCCATGCGGAATTCTTTGCCTGGAAGTTGATCCGCTCCTTGACCACCGGGAAGCCGGCCTTGGTGAAGTTCGCGGCCATCGGGAAGTTGCCCAGGTCCGTCGCGCCGGTGACGAACTCCGCGCCCTGCTCGACGAGGAAGTGCGTGCACTCGGCGAGGAGGTCGTAGGCGTAGCCGTGGCCGCGGTGTTCCGGGACGACCCCGATGAAGCCGACGGTCGGCCCGGAGGGGTTGTGTGCCGGGATGTGGATGCCGGCCAGGTCACCGTCCGGCGTGTGCGCGACCTGCCACCACTCCCGTGGGGACGGGCACCAGTGGAAGAAGTCCAGTTCTTCCTGGGCGGCCCTGTCGATGCCGCCCGCCTCGATGTCGCGCAGTGCGTGCGCGTCCAGGGTGACGGAGTGGATGCGCCGCAGTGCGTCGAGGAAGACCTCGTCGTCGGGCTCGGCGCTGAACGTCAGACGTCCGGGCCGCTCGGGCAGGCCGAGGTCCGGGGTCCAGCGGTACAGGTACCGCTCCACCAGGAGTTCGTACCCGGCGGCGCGCGCGGCGCTGAACCGGGTCTCGGCGGCGGCCTTCAGCGCGGGATCGTCCCGCCAGCCGCCGGACAGGTTGATCTCGAGCTCGACCTGCCAGGGGGCGGTGCGCAGGAGTTCGGCGCCGGCCTCCTCCTCGCCCTCGGCCACGTCGAACCAGTTGATGTTGAGGGGCTCCGAGTCGTCGGGGCCGCCCCACCAGGCACCGCGGGCGACGACCTGGCCGTCGCGCAGGGCCACTCGCTTCCACTCGGGCCGGAACCTGGTGCGCACATGACCTTCACGGGCGCCGAGCGGGTCGGGGTGTGCGTCGAAAAGATGGGCGTCGCTCGCGGAGAGCGTACGGATGACCAGATCGGTCACGGATTCCTCCGGGATACAGGCTGCTTGGAGCGCTCCCGGTCAGATCGCGATGTGCACGCCGGGACAACGGAAAAGGGAGCGCGGGACATTGGTGAACTGCACGGCACTCGCCTCCTTCCGTCCGACTCAGGGCGTGGAGCCACACAGTACGTGATCTTCGACGGGCCCGTCCAGGGATTTCCGCACCGCTCGCGGCCGACCAGGCACCGGGGGTGAGAGCGCTCTCGGACTGTCCACCGGGCTTAAGTGAGCCTTAGGCAAGGGTTAAACGGCTGTGGTCATTCCGTGACCATTCAAGTTCCCGCAGCTCAGCTCGATTTGGGCTTGGTACGGACCCATTGGCCGACACACGCGTCGTGCGTAGCATCGGGGGTCATCGGTAGCGGCCCGTGTCGGTGCGAGGGCATTTCGAGAGCGCTCTCAGATCGTGCGCTCTCAGATCGTCTGACAGGTTGCTGCCGCGGCTCCTGTACCCCCACAAGCACTCCGGGAGATCCCCCACATGACTTCCCGTCATCAGCGCCCCCTCGGTCGTCGCAGGCTCCTGTTCGCGCTCGGCGGTGCGGCGGTGGCCGTTCCCGTCGCCGCCACCGTGGCACCGTACGCACTCGCGGGTACGCCCGCGGGCGGAGACGCGAAGGCCGCCGCGGGCTCGCTGCCGCTGACGATCGTCAACGGCAGCGGTTCCTTCGACAACGCGAACGTGCACCTGTACGTAGTCGGCAACCAGGACGGCAAGCAGGTCCGCCTCACGCCCGAGGGCGCCCTCGCGCCGATCGCGCTGTCGGACAACGGTTCCGACGGCTTCACCGACTACGCCATCTCCCTGTCCGGCGGCGAGACCCGGCTCTCGCTCCCCTACATGTCGGGCCGTATCTATGTGGCGCTCGGCGAGAAGCTGAGGTTCAAGGCGGTCGCGGACAGCAACGGCAACGCCGCGCTCCAGTACCCGGCGGGCTGGGTCGAGTCGGACCCCAACTACCCGGTGCTGCACGACTGCGCCGAGTTCACGTACAACGCGTCGGGGATGTTCTGCAACACCACCATGGTCGACATGTTCAGCGTGCCGATGAGCATCCGGCTGACCGGCGCGAAGGATCAGACCACGGGCAGGCTGAGGGCCGGTGGCCGTGCGGCCGCGTTCGCCGCGGTGCGCGAGGCCGAGGCCTTCGCACGGCTGGTCGTGGACGACACCCGCATCATCGCCCCGGGTCACGGCCTGGACGCCGGGCTGTTCTCGAAGGACTACCTCGCCCCGTACATCGACGAGGTGTGGAGCACCTACACGGGGCGGGATCTGACCGTCACCACCAACGCGGGGAGGTTCACCGGTCGGGTGCGCGGTGACCGGTTCGCCTTCGACGGGCCCGCCCAGGTGTCCTTCGGCAAGCCGTCGACGCGGGACGTGCTGTTCTGCGACGGCAACCTCGCCGCCCCCAACGACGGCACGACCGGCCCCGTCGCCGCCGTCCTCGGCGCCGGCTTCAACCACTCGACCCTGCTGAGCCACCCCGAGCAGCCGACGTCCGACCCGGCCACCTTCTACAGGACCGACCTGACCAACCACTACGCCGGGGCGATGCACGCGGCCACCGAGGACGGCAGGGCGTACGGCTTCGCCTTCGACGACGTGGCCGACTTCGCCTCGTACATCCAGGACACGGCGCCGGCCGGGATCACGCTGACGCTCACGCCCTTCGAGGGCTGAGGGCGGCCCGGTGCGGGGCGGATGTGCGAGCCCTCCGGATGCAGGGTCCGCTCAGGCGTTGAATGGTGATAGCAGACCCGATGACCGCACCGGGCCCGAAGTACCCCGGATCCGAGGAGCAGAGATGATGCCGACGTCCCAGCCCGAAGCGTCCGGGCCGTCCGAGGACCGCACCACCCCGGACGACCTGCTCCACGCCCGCACCGGCACCGAGGTGTCCCCCGAGGACATCGTGCTTGCCTCAGGCAAGGACCTCACCCCACGCAACCTGGAATGGGCCAAGCGCAAGCTGGCGGCGGAGGGACCGACCGCCCTCGACAAGCTGCTGCCCTAGCCGTACCCGCCACGATCCGCACGGGTCGCCCTGAGGTGCAGGTCAGCACCCGGGGCGGCCTCGTACGCCTGCCGCCCGGGGCACGCCGGGCCTGCCTCCGGGCTACTCCCCGTCACCGCCCCGTGACCCGTCCTCGTCGTCCAGGCACAGCACGGGCACGCGCTGTACGAGGTTGTTGACGAAGCCCCCGCGGTTCCAGGGCTGCTCCAGTGGCTGGGTGTGGCCCCCGGCATCGGTGGCGCGTGCACTGAGCACATACTCACCCGGGGTCGCCGTCCACTCGTACCGCCAGCGGCGCCATGCCCACCGCTGCCCGTCGTCCGGGGCCTGCTCGGCGTCCCGCCAGGTGTGTCCCCCGTCCGTGCTGACCTCGACGCGTGTCACCGGGGCGCGTCCGGACCAGGCACGACCCTCCAGCGCCACCGGGCCGGGCCGGACCACGCGGGCCCGGGACATGAAGTCCGGGAATCCGGGTGGCACGAGCAGGGCGCGCGGGGCGATTCGGGTCACCGGCTCGCCCGCGTCCTCGGGGTCCCGGCGCAGCCGGTAGGCCACGGCCTGCTGGAACCCCGTGAACGGTTCGTCGGTGACGGTGATCGAGCGCAGCCATTTCACGTGGGCCATGCCGTACCAGCCGGGCACGATCAGCCGGAGCGGGTGGCCGTGCTGCGGGGGCAGCGGTGCGCCGTTCATCGCGTACGCGACCAGCACCTCGGGCTCGCCGCCCGTGGCCACCTCGACGGGCAGGGCGCGCCGGTAGTCCTGCTCGATGCCGCGCTCGACCCCGTGGTCGGCGCCGGTGAAGACCACGTCCACCGCGCCGGGCCCGACGCCGGCCTCGGCGAGCAGCAGACGCAGCGGCACACCGGTCCACTCGGCGGTTCCGACGGCCTCCACGAGCCAGGGCTGGCTGACCGGCCGCGGGGTCAGCAGGGCCCGGCCGTTCCCCGCGCACTCCAGCGTGACGCGGGTGGTGACCTGTGGGAACCCGCGCAGGTCGGGGAGGTCCAGGCGCAGGGAGCGGCGGACGCGGCCGTCCAGGGTCAGGGGCCAGGGGGTGCCGTCGGGGACGTACGGGATGTCGTAGTGGGTCAGGACGTAGTGCAGGCCCGGCGGCGTGATGTCGTGCCGCAGGGCTTCGAGGGGCAGGCCGTGGTTGCGGGTCGCGAGCGCCAGTTCGTCCCGGCCGATGCCCTCGTCCGGGGCGGCCAGCCGGGCCGGCGTGCTCGCGTCGGCGAGTCGGTGACCCATACCCGCATTATCGACCCACACGCCCGAGATCGCGCCGGTGAAGCGGGACGATTCGGGCGGGCGCCGGGCGGAGGCACAACCTCCGTCGCCGTCCGGGCACTTCACCCGGGCGATGGTTCACGGCTCACCCTTTCGAAAGGGGTCGCGCGGCTGACAGACTCCGGAGGGTGCCCGACTTCGACATGCTCGTCATCGGATCCGGCCCCGGTGGCCAGAAGGCCGCCATAGCCGCGGCCAAGCTGGGCCGCCGCGTCGCCGTGGTCGACCGCCCCGACATGGTCGGCGGTGTCTCCATCCACACCGGGACCATCCCCTCCAAGACCCTGCGCGAGGCGGTGCTGTACCTGACCGGTCTCACCCAGCGCGACCTGTACGGCCAGAGCTACCGGCTCAAGGACGACATCACCGTCACCGACCTCACCGCGCGCACCCAGCACGTGGTCGGCCGCGAGGTGGACGTCATCCGCAGCCAGCTCTCCCGCAACCACGTCTCCCTGTACGCCGGGACGGGACGCTTCGTCGACCCGCACACCATCGCCCTGCGCGAGGTCACCGGCCATGAGCGGCTGCTGAGCTCCGAGCACATCGTCATCGCCACCGGCACCCGGCCCGCCCGGCCCGACAGCGTCGAGTTCGACGGCCGGACGATCATGGACTCGGACAACGTGCTGGCGCTGGAGCGGGTGCCGCGCTCCATGGTGATCGTGGGCGCCGGGGTCATCGGCATGGAGTACGCCTCGATGTTCGCCGCGCTCGGCAGCAAGGTCACCGTGGTGGAGAAGCGCGCCGGGATGCTCGACATGTGCGACGTCGAGGTGATCGAGTCGCTCAAGTACCACCTGCGGGACCTCGCCGTGACGTTCCGGTTCGGGGAGACGGTCGCCGCCGTCGAGCGGCATGCCCGCGGGACGCTGACCGTCCTGGAGAGCGGCAAGAAGATCCCCGCCGACGCGGTGATGTACTCGGCGGGCCGGCAGGGCCTCACCGACGAGCTGGACCTGGACAAGGCCGGGCTGACCGCGGACCGGCGCGGCCGGATCACCGTCGACGAGCACTACCGCACCGAGGTGCCCCACATCTACGCCGTCGGCGACGTCATCGGCTTCCCGGCGCTGGCCGCGACATCGATGGAGCAGGGGCGTTCGGCGGCATACCACGCCTGCGGTGAGCCCGTCGGCCGCATGCACAACCTCCAGCCGATCGGGATCTACACCATCCCGGAGATCAGCTTCGTCGGGCGGACCGAGGACCAGCTCACCGAGGACCGGGTGCCGTTCGAGGTCGGCATCTCCCGCTATCGCGAACTGGCCCGCGGGCAGATCATCGGCGACTCCCACGGCATGCTGAAACTGCTGGTCTCCCCCGAGGACCGCACGCTGCTCGGCGTGCACTGCTTCGGCACCGGCGCGACGGAGCTCATCCACATCGGGCAGTCGGTGATGGGCTGCGGCGGAACGGTCGACTATCTCGTCGACGCGGTGTTCAACTACCCCACGCTCGCGGAGTCCTACAAGGTCGCGGCCCTGGACGCCACGAACCGGCTCCGGCAGATCGACCGCATCGGGGACTGAGCCACCGCCACAGGGGACCCCCGGGCGAGTTTCGTCCGGGGGTCCCCTCGTCATGCCGTTCGACGGACGCATCCACGGAAGATCTCTTGGCTCTTGAAGCCTCAAAGAGTGTGGCTATCATCACTCGCACACACGGCGTGACTGCATCGCGACGCAACGGCGTACAGTGTCCGCCACCCGTTGTCAGCCGCCCCTGCCCCGAGGCCATCCCTCTCCGGTTCGTGGCGTCGTTCCACCCCCCACCCCCTTTACGGCGCAGGGGCCGTCGCCCTCGCGTCGTGCACGACGGAAAGCAGCGCATCCATGAGCAACAACAGGGGCAGAGGACTACAGGCCAATGCCCTCGGCACGTTCGACACGGTGGTGATGGCGGTAGCGGGCAGCGCCCCGGCGTACTCGATCGCCGCGACCACGGCGGTCCTCGTCGGCGCGGTGGGCCTGGCCAGCCCGGCGGCGCTGCTGTACTGCGCGATACCGATGCTGGGCATCGCGCTGGCGTTCAGCCGGCTCGGCCGTATCGACGTGAACGCGGGCGCCAGTTACTCCTGGGTGGGTCGGACGCTGCATCCCTTTCTCGGCTTCATCAGCGGCTGGGCGCTGGTGATCTCGACGACCATCTTCATGGTGGCCGGTTCGCTGCCCGCCGGTTCGATGACGCTGGCCCTGTTCGACGAGGGACTCGCGGACGACACCGCACTGTCGACACTGGTCGGTGCCTGCTGGTTCCTGATCATGCTGTTCGTGGTGCTGGGCGGGGCGCGGCTGACCGTCCGGGCACAGATCGTGATGTCGGGCGTCGAGCTGGTCATACTCGCGCTGTTCGCCGTGCTCGCCGTGTTCCACACGGACAGCGCGCACGTCTTCGACTGGTCGTGGCTCGGCTTCGGGCACTTCGACGGGGTGGCGGGATTCGCGTCGGGGGCGCTGATCGCCGCTTTCTACTACTGGGGTTGGGACGTCACCAGCAACCTCAGTGAGGAGACCCGCAACAGCCGCCGCACGACGGGGCTCGCGGGGCTCATCGGGGTGGGCATCGTGTTCCTGCTGTTCGAGGCGTTCACGATCGCGGTGAACGTCATCCTCTCCTCGAAGCAGATCCAGGACAACGACGCGAACGTGCTGGCGGTGCTCGGCGAGGAGGTGTGGCCGGGCTGGGGCGGCAAGTTGCTGATCGTGGCGGTGATGCTGTCCACGATCGCCACGCTGGAGACCACGCTCATCCAGGTGACGCGCTCACTGTTCGCGATGGGCCGGGACCGGACGCTGCCGTCCGCGCTGGGCAAGGTGCACCAGCGGTGGAACACGCCGTGGGTGGCGGTCGCGGTGGTCGGCGTGGTGGCGCTGGTGATGTTCATCGCCTCCAACGCGCTGGGCACGGTCGGCGACATCCTCTCCGACGCCATCTCGGCGATCGGCCTGCAGATCGCCGTCTACTACGGGCTGGCGGGTCTCGCGGCCGTCGTCGCCTACCGCAAGATGCTGCTGAGGTCGGTGGGCGACCTGGTGCTCGGCGGCCTGTGGCCGCTGTTCGGCGCCCTGTTCATGTTCTGGATCTTCGTCGAGTCGCTGGGCGAGCTGAGCGGTTCGGCGATCGCGATCGGCCTCGGCGGCATCGCGGTCGGCCTGGTCCCGATGCTCTGGTACTGGCGGCAGGGCAGCGACTACTACCGGCCGGCCAAGCTGGACGCCTCACGGACCGTCGAGGCGGACTACGTCCCGGCCGTTGGCGTCGGGGACAACTCCCTTGTCCACGAGGGTCTTCCGACCGACTTCTGAGGGAGACCCAAATGGCGCGAGGCAACTTCAGAGGCGACTTCACTCCCGATTTCGACCCCGACTGCGGGGACTTCGCCCTGACCAGCGCACGGCAGGACATCGTGATCGGCCGCTGGCAGGGGCTGCGGGAACTGCTGCGCTCGACCGGGCCCGACTGGCTGGTGCGGGGCCACCGGGTCCGGCTGCTGGCGCAGACCTGCGCGGGCAGTTCCACGGTGGAGTCGTGGCTGGCCGCCGAGCCGCACAGCGGTGACGCGCTGGTGCTGCGGGCCGCCACCGAGACGACCCGGGCGTTCAACGTGGCCATCACCGCGGGCCGGGGCGTGCCGATCGACACGCATCGCATCGACACCGCGGTGCTGTCGTGCCTGAAGGCCGCGGACTCCTGTCCGGACGATCCGACACCGTGGATCTCGCTGATCTCGGTGGCCCGGCTGTATCCGAAGGGGGTGCGGCGGCAGGAACTGGGGCGCTGGTGGGACGAGTTGCACGGCCGCGACCCGTTCAGCATGGAGGGGCATCTCCAGGTGCTCCACTACTACTCCTCGCGCTGGCACGGCACGCACGGCCTGATGTACGACTTCGCCCGCGACGCAGCCGGCGTGGCACCGTCCGGCTGCCCGCTGCCGGTGCTGGTGCAGTACGCCCGGGTCGAGGAGTTCCGCTACGCCCTGGACGCGGCCAAGGGACAGCACTCCGCCATGGGGATCGGCCAGCACTGGAACAACGACGGCGCCGTCAGCGACGTACGCCGCACCTGGGACCGCTGGATCATGGGCCGCTCCGGGAACGACGCGGCGCCGGGCGAGCTGCGCGACCTCAATTACCTGGCGCACGCGGCCTGTCACGCGGGCGTCCACGACATCGCCGCCGCCCTGTTCCGGATGCTGGGGCAGCGGGCCACGCGGGCACCGTGGGCGTACACCGGCGATCCGGACAAGCAGTTCGTCAAGTGGCACCGGGAGGTGGGGGTACGGCGCTGACCGGCCCCGGGTCTGAACCGGAGGTCCAGGGAGCGGCGTTCGGGCCGTCCGGTCGGCGGTGGCGCCGGTCGACCGTCTCCCGGCTCAGCTCCTCCGCCTCCGGTTCGGAGAGCCGCTCGAAGCCGTCCTCCGTGATCAACGCGACCCGGGGGAAGATCCGCCGGCTGATGTCCGGTCCGCCGGTCGTCGAGTCGTCGTCCGCCGCGTCGTACAGTGCGTGCACCGCGGCGAGCGCGGTCTGGTGCCGGGTCGTACCGGCGTGGTACCGCTTCCTCAGCGCCCCTCGGGCGTACGGCGATCCGGACCCATCTGCATGGAAGTCGTCCTTCTCGTACGGCCCCCCGGTGACCTCGGCCGAGGGGGACGGCGCATCGGCAGCAACGCCGGGCGGTGCGCGTGCACGAACTCGGTGAAGAACTCCGGCCCCGGCCGCCCGTCGTGCTCACCGCTGCAGGACCACGAAGGCGAGCGAGCCGCCCCAGAGGGCCGCAGCGGGCCGACCAGCACGAGGACCGCGAGAGCGGCCGCGGCGCTCGTCGCGGCGACGAACTCGCCGTTGACGGCGAGCGTGAGGGCGGTGTGCCAGGAGCCTTCCGCGCCGGAGAGGGGGAGGATCTCCTCCGACGTCATGCCGTTCCGCCCGCGGGCGGCGCCGGCGCGATGTGGACGTCCAGGCCGTCGAGGCGGTGGAGTTCCCAGCCCCGGGCGTGGTCGGGCGGTGTGCGGCCGGGCGCCGTGAGGGCGCCGACCGGGACACGGCGGGCGGTGTCCAGGATCTCGGCCCTGGTGGTGTTGCCGTTGTGGCCGCCCACCGAGCCGGAGTCGCAGCCGGCGTAGTAGGCGACGGGGATGGCCTCGTGCCCGGTGAGCAGGCAGGGCGGGCGGACGCCGAGGCGGTGCAGTTCGGCGGCGGAGCGCGCCCAGGCGACGCGGGAGGCGGTGGTGCGGTCCACGGTGCGGTCCAGGACGGCGTACTGCACGCTCAGATGTCCGGCGAGCACGAGCCCGACCACGGCCGCGGCCACCGGGCGCCACCGTCTGCTCGGGGCTGTGACGAGGTGGAACAGCGCGTCGGCGACCGGGACGGCCAGCAGCGCGTAGGCAGGCAGCAGGAAGCGGGGGGCCGCGTAGCCGATGAGGAACAGGTAGGGGAAGGCGGCCGTCGTGGCGCAGGCCAGCGGGATCAGGGTGCGAGCGGTGCGCCCGGCGCGGACCGCGACCGCGATGCCGTAGGCGGCGAGCAGGGGGACCACGAACCACCAGGCGTACACGGACGCGTGAGGCGTGGCGATGTCGCAGGGCCGGCACAGTGTGCTGCCGGCCAGGCTGCGCAGCTGGTCGTCGACGGCGAGGTTCCAGCCGAGGTCGCCCTGGATGCGGGAGGCCTCGTTGAGCCGTTCCCGCAGGCCGCCGTAGCTGACGTACGCCTCGATGACCCACTGGAGCCCGCCGGCGAGCAGCCCCGTGGCGAGGGCGGCTCCCAGGCGCCATTGCCGGGCCGCCACGGTGAGGACGAGCAGCGGCAGGGTGACCCAGACGGCGTCGGTCGGCCGCATCCACGACATCAGTGCGGCGCCTGCCAGGACGCCCCACAGGGCCCGGTCGTCGAGCCGGTCGAGGCGGACGCGTACGAAGCAGCCGACGCAGAGCAGGGCGCCGAAGGCGACCCAGAGGTTGGGCATGGCCTGAGGACCGTAGAAGAGGGTCACCCACAGGGTGGTGAACAGAGCGCCCGCGCCGGCCAGGACACGGGCCGGGAACAGGTGCCGCCAGACACGCAGGACCAGGTAGAGGGCGAGTCCGGACAGCACGGCGAGACAGACGCGCAGCAGGACGGTGGACGACGACCAGGAAGCGATGGGCCACACCAGCAGCGGGACGCCCCGCGCGCGGGGCGCGCTGAAGAACGCGGCTGGCGCCTCGGTGCCGACCTGGCTGACGTACACCACCTCGTCCCAGCCGAGGCCCAGCGAGGGCCGGACCAGGAGCAGTTGGAGGGCGGTGAAGGCAGCGGCCACCGCCGCGAGGAGTCCCTCCCCGCGGGCCCGCCAGGCCCTGCCGGACACGAGCGCCTCGTCGCGCCGCCCCGCACCGACGAGCATGGGCTGCGTGCCCTGTGCCATCGTCCACCCCTCACCCCTACGAGCCGTAGGGCGGCTGGGCCCCCTGTCCTGACGAGTCGGACAGCATGGCCGAAAATGATCAGAAACACGGACAAACTAACCCGAAGGGAATGGGTGCGCAGAGCACCTTCGGCCAGGCGAATGACGGAGGCCGACAACAGCACGGCCAAGTGGGCCGGTACACCGCCGGAAGCCGTCGCCGCGCGGGTGCCACACTCTGCTGTGTGACGTCGACCTTCCAGGACCTCCTCACCCGCGCCCGGTCCCTCACCCGGGACGGCCGGCGCGCCGTCCTCGGGATCGCGGGGAGCCCCGGCGCGGGCAAGACGACGCTGGCGGAACGCCTGGTGCGGGAGCTGAACGGCGCCGGGGAGCCATGGGTCGCGCATGTGCCCATGGACGGCTTCCATCTCGCCGAAGTCGAGCTGGAGCGGATCGGGCTGCGGGACCGCAAGGGCGCGCCCGACACGTTCGACGCTGCGGGGTACGCGGCGCTGCTGGGGCGGCTGCGCGGGGACGCCGACGACGGGATCGTGTACGCGCCCGGCTTCGAGCGGGAGCTGGAGCAGCCGATCGCGGGAGCCGTGCCGGTGGAGCCGGCGGCCCGGCTGGTGGTGACCGAGGGGAACTACCTGCTGCTGGACACGGGCGCGTGGGCCCGGGTGCGGTCACAGCTGGACGAGGTGTGGTTCTGCGAACTCGACGAGGCGGAGCGGCTGCGGCGGCTGATCACCCGGCACGAGCGGTTCGGCAAGGCGCACGAGCAGGCGGTGGCCTGGGTGATGCGCTCGGATCAGCGCAACGCGGAACTGGTCGCCGCGACCCGGGACCGGGCCGATCTGGTGGTGCCGGTCACGGCACTGTCCGCCCCCGCACGAGCCGCCGGCGGCTCGTGCGGGGGCGTGAGCGGCGCCCTACACGGCCGTCAGGCTCAGCTCCGGCTCGCCATGGGCGTCGCCCGCGGGCTCGCCGATCACGGCGATGAAAGACTCGGTGCGGACCGTGAGCCCCGAACCGTCGGCTGCGAGGACCGGCGCGAAGGGCCCTGCCGGCCCGTAGCGGACGGCGAAGACGTGCAGGCCGTCCGGGGCGCCGGGGGCCGGTTCGGCCTCCAGCGCGGTCGAGCCGGCCAGGTGGCTCCAGCCCAGGTCGGGGTTGCCGTAGCCGCGCGGATCGGCGGCCAGGGCGAAGGCCGCCTCCTCCTGGGTCCGCTCGGCGCGGGCGTCGAACTGGTCCCCGCCGTCCGACTCGGGGTGCGTCAGCCGCAGTTCGCCGGCCGCCGTGACCCCGCCCTCGGCGGTGCGGCGCACCCGGTCGCCGTCGTCGGCGGCGTACGGCAGGCCCGCCAAGAGGTACGGCGTGCCGGGGAGCCGTTCCACCGCGACCGTCATCCACAGGCTCGTGCCGTCGGTGACGTACAGGGACCGCACATGGCGCAGGACGTGGTCGCGGCCGACGACGGGCTTGCTGACCAGCTTGGCCGTCAGGCCGTCGGCGGCGGCGTCCCGGACGCGGGTCTCCCCCATGGGACGGCAGAACAGGAAGCCGTCGGTCACCGGGCCGAAACCGTGCTGGCGGTTCACGGCCGCGGGGAGGTAGTAGGTGCCGGCGGCCTCGAGAAGCGACGGGGTCATGCGGTCGTCGAAGGCCACCGAGACGCCGCCCGCGCGAAGTTGGTGACGGGCCGGGGCGGTGGACGGGGTGCGGTGCCAGCGCGTGCCGTCCTGGATCTGCCAGACCAGCATCCAGGCGAAGTGCCCGTCGATGCCGCCGTCCGCCCTGACCGCGTGCCGGCCCCAGCGGGTGTCGCCCCGGTAGCGGCCGAGGTCGGAGCCGATCCGGGCGCTGAAGTAGCGCAGCCCGAGGACCGACTCGAAGCCGCTGTGCTGCTCGCTGTAGCGCGGGCCGCCGTTGTCGAAGCCGCCGCCGGGGAGGCGGGCGTCGATGTAGCGGGCGAGCGCGTCGCCGTCCTCCGCGAAGACCTCCTCGCCGCTGACGCGGTGGGCCTGGGCGAGGAAGGACAGCGAGATCGGCCCGTAGTTGTTGTCGTACGCGCCGCCGTGCTCGGGGGGCAGCAGGGCACCCCGGTCGCGCACCCGGTGGGCGCGGATCTCCTGCTCGTACAGGCGCAGGGCACGCTCGCGCGTCTCGTCGCCCTCCGGAGCCGGGAGATGGCGGGCCAGCATCAGGCCGCCGACCACGCAGCCGATGGCCTGGTTGCCGGCCTCCTGCGGGTTGAAGAAGGTCGCCTCGGTCAGCCAGCGCCAGTATCCGCGGGCCACCCGGAGCAGTTCGGCGCGCTGCTCGTCCCCGACGAGCCCTTCCGCCAGGTCCAGCAGGTTGACCGACTGGAGCAGCGCCCACACGGTGCTCGGCCAGTCGCCGATGGGGTGGGCACCCGCCTCAAGGACGTAACGGGCGTACGGCAGCCCGGTACCGCGGGCCCTGAGGTTCGGGTAGCCGGGGTTGTCGTCGGTGTACACCCGCTGCCGCAGATGGAAGGCGAGGCTGCGGCGCACCGCCTCCGGCAGGCGGGGGTCCTTGCCCCGCTGCCAGGCGAGGGCGAGCAGCGAGGTGACGCCGAGCGAGGTGTCGCCGATGTCGTCGACGCAGTCCGGGTGCTCCAGGCTGCCCTGAGGCGTGAGCCGGGCGAGGGCCTCCTCGACGGCACCGGCGAGGGCGGCGTCGTAGGCCTCCGGGGTGTCGGGGAGGTCGTGGAGCGGGCCGAGCTGGCGCGGGAGGTGCACGGGGATCAACCCTTCATGCCTGGGGTGGCCATGGTGTGGTTCGTCGAGGTCGCACGACAGGTGCGCTGCGGCGGGCGCGCAGTGCGACGGTCAGGGTGTGCGGGCCGAGTCCGCCCATGGAGACACGGTTCCCGGTCGTCGCGTCGGTGCCTCCCACCGCGGTGTGGTCCTGCCCCGGGTCGTACCGCAGTACGTCGCTCCGGTCCGGCCCGGCGAGCGGTTCGCCCGCCTCGACGTCGGCCTCGACCCGGATCTCGTCGTCACCGACCCGGTAGGTCATGGGCCCGCCCGTCAGACACCAGCGTCCCTCGCCGATCGGTACGGCGCCCTCCGGCACGCCGTCAGGCCGGAAGGTCAGTTCGAGGCACCAGGGCACCGGTGGTCCGCTGATGTCGATCCGCAGGTCGGCACCGTCGTCCCTCAGGTGCACCTCGACGCGGGTGGTGTGAGAGACCTCGTCCCGGGGCCGGTCCGGGAAGGCCATCGCGGCCGAGAAGCGTCCCTCGTCCGCCATCCGGTAGGCGCCGTCGTCACGTCGCAGGTGTGGCGGGAGCGGCTGGTAGTAGGCGGCCGTGCGGGTTTCGGTGAGCCGGTACCGGTTCTCGGCGAGCTGTCGCATGGCCTCGGCGCGGAACGGGCCGAGGTCGAAGAATCCTCGCGAGAGCCGGACCGCGTCGAGGACGGCGTCGCCGGCGAACAGGCGCAGGAAGGTGGGATTGCAGGCGAGGCCCGAGCGGATGCGCCGGTGCGCCGGCACGTCGGAGCCGCCGTACACCACCGTGTGCGCGGTGGCCGAGGCGCGTGCGGCGAGGCGCGCGGCGGTGAGGTACCGCTCGCGCGGGAGTGTCTCCGCGGTCGGTGCCGGCAGGACACGGCACAGGTCCGGGGTGAGGAGGGTCTCGGCGAGCAGGCCGGGGTCGTCGATGCCGTCGGCGGCCGCCAGCCGTGCCGCCCGGCTGAAGTCACCCCGGCCGGTGCGGATCGCGAGCAGCCGGTAGTGCGGCAGGAAGGGCGCCAGCGGGAACGGGCGGTTCTGGTCCTGCCGTCGCGAGTGGACGGTCTCCACCGTGCCGTCCGGCCTGATGAGGTCCAGGGTCGTGGCGAGGTTGGCTTCGACGGCGTCCAGCAGGTCGGCGCGGTCGAGCACGTCGGCCAGCAACAGCAGTGAAGGGTTGGAGACGTGGGCCGCGTAGTTGGCGCTGCGTTCCGAGTACAGGCCCTCCGCGTCGATGTCGACGCCCTCGGCCAGCCACGCGTCGATGCGGTCCAACAGCCGGTCGTCGGGGAACGACCGGTGCAGCCGGGCCAGCGCCGCGCACAGTTCCCACCGGTGATTCGGTGTGTGCACCCCGCCGGTCCGGAGGCTTTCGGAAGCCGCACCGGCGATCTCGGCGAGGACGGCCGCGGCCTCGCGCAGTTCCGGTCCCGCGCTCACGGCGATGACATGCGCGTCGCACACGTCGTTGATGGTGAACGCGGAATCCGGGGGTGACTGCACGTTGTCGCCACCGGCGAAGAGACCGGAGGAGGTCTGCACGGCCCGCAGAGCGGTGAGGTGCGTCATCGCGGCGGCGGCGGCCCGGTCGTCGGCGTGCAGCGTCGAGTCCGGTGAACGGTAGGCCGCGAGCAGTGTCCTCACCCGGCGCGCCAGACCGCGATGGGTCACACCGGCCGGCTCCTTGTCCGGACGGGCCGCCAGCCGGACGGCCGGCCGGTCGGCGGCGCGGGCCACCGCACGGACGAACTCGCGGTCGAGCGTGATCTGCACGGTCAGTCCTTCAGCCCTGCGTTGATGTCGGCGTTCATGACGTAACGCTGGAACACCAGGAAGACGAGGATCAGCGGGATCATGGAGATGACCGAGCCGCCGAGCAGCACCGACCAGTTGATGTTCTGCGCACCGACGAGGCTCTGGATGCCGATCTGCACGGTGAACTTCTCGGGGTCGTTGAGCATCAGCAGCGGCCAGATGTAGTCGTTCCACCGCCACTGGAACGACAGGATGGCGAGCGTCAGCATGATGGGCCGGGAGATCGGCACCATGATCCTCAGGAAGATCGACAGCTCACGCGCGCCGTCGATGCGGGCGGCCTCGATGAGTTCGTCGGGGACCGTCAGGAAGAACTGGCGGAACATGAAGCACCCGGTCGCGGTGAGCAGGGCCGGGAGGACGATGCCGGTGAGCGAGTTGTAGAGGCCGAGGTCGCGGACCACCAGGAACAGCGGGGCGAGCATGACCTCGGCGGGCAGCATCGTGGTGGCCAGGATGCAGAGGAAGAAGGCCTTGAGCCATTTGTTGTCGTACTTGGCCAGCGCGTACCCGGTGCAGCAGCTGACTCCCACCGTGAGGATCGTCGCGATCACACACACGATGGTCGTGTTGATGAAGTACTGGGAGAAGTTGGCGCTTGCCCACGCTTCCTGGTAACCCGACACGGTGGGGTCGTCCGGGAACAGCGTCAGCGGAAGGGAGAACAGGTCTCCCGCGGGTTTGAAGGAGCTGAGGACGAACCACAGCACCGGCACTCCGTAGAGGGCCGCCAGGACCCACAGCAGAGTCGTCGCGGGAATCGCGCGCCGAAGCCCGCCGGTTGCCGAGTCGCGGGGCCGCTTCCTGGAGACGGCCGGCACGGAATCGGCGTCGACCTTGCGCACTGTGTCTGTGGTTGTCATCGGTTCTCCACCCGCCGGTTGACCATCATCTGGATGATCGCGACGGCCATCAGGATGAGCATGAGCACGAACGACGCGGCGCTCGCGTAGCCGATCTGGCCCGACTTGAACCCCGTCTGGTAGATGTACTGGACAAGCAGGTTGTTCGACGTTCCGGGTCCACCGTTGTTGAGGGAGGCGAACACCGCGTATTCCTTCATCGCGTGGATCGTGTTGAGCAGGATGACGATGAAGGACGTGGGGGCGATGCTCGGCAGGGTGATACTGAAGAACTGGCGCCACGGACCGGCGCCGTCGAGCGCGGCCGCCTCGTAGTACGACGTCGGCACGTTCTTGATCGCCGCGATGAACAGCAGCATGGAGAAGCCCGTCCAGCCCCAGGCCGCCGCCACCACGACCACGATCAGTGACAGGTCCGCGTTCGACTGCCAGGGAACGGCGCTTCCGCCGGCCTTCTCGATGAAGTAGTTGACCAGTCCGAAGTTCTCACCGAACAGCCATCGCCACAGGACACCCACGATGATGGGCGACAGCAGCCACGGTATGAAGAAGAAGACGCGGGCGACCGACGCGCCCTTGGCGTGCTTGCTCACCAGCACGTTGGCGATGAGCAGCGACAACACGAAGTTCAGCGGAACGAAGAGCACGGTGTACAGCAGCGTGCGGGTCGTCGCGGCGTAGAAGGTCGAGTCCCCGAGCAGCTTCTGGTAGTTGTCCAGTCCGACGAACTGGAACGCCCCTACGCCCGTGTAGTTCGTGAAGGAGTAGACGAGCCCGATCACCGCAGGCCAGACGAAGAACAGCGCGAAGAGCACGACATTGCCCGCGATGAGGACGAGCGGTGCGAGGGTGTATTTGCTGCGTCTCCTGGGCGGGCTCACGGACACGTTGGACACGTCCGAGGCGCGTTTTGTCATCTTCCTGACTCCGTGCTGGTGGATTGGGTTCCTGTGGGCCCAGGCCATGAGCCCGGCATCACGTGAGGTCCCGAGGCCGGGCGGCGGTGTCTCGGCACCGCCGCCCGGCCCGTCGGCCTACGCTCAGCCGCCGACCTGCTGGTTGTAGCCGTCCACGATGTTCTGCAGGGCCTTGTCGGCCGACTGCTCGCCGTTGATCGCCTTGCCGAGCTCCGCCTTGGTCGGGTCGTCGGCGAGGCTCTTGCCCTTCAGCACCCAGTTCGTCTGCGCGGTGTTGAAGTAGCCGGAGATCGGGTCGTAGAGCGGGATCGACTCGTTGTAGAGCTTGAACGCCGCCTGCGCCGCCTCGGACTCGAAGGGGTACTCCGGGTTCAGACCGTTCTCGACGGGCAGGAACCCGGACGCCTCACACAGCTCGCGGTAGTGGTCCGGCTCGTACAGCCAGGAGATGAACTTGTTCGCGGCGGTGGCCGCGTCGGCGTTGTTGTTGAACCCGACGACCATGCCGCCGCTGTTGACGTCACTGGCCTGCACCGGCTGGGCGGGAGTCGGGACGCTCGCCCACTCGAACTTCGTGATGCTCTCCGAGTAGGCGGCGACCTGCCACACGCCGGACCAGTAGGCGACGACGTCACCGCTCTGGAACATGGCCGACGGGTCGGCGCCGCTGGTCCACACCGACTTCGGCATGGTCTTGTCGTCGTTCCATCCGACGAAGGTCTTCACGGCCTTCTTGGTCGCGTCGTCCACCGAGAACTTGCCGGAGTCGTCCGCGTGGACGTACTTCCCGCCCATCTCGTACACCATGGCGCGCAGCCGGGACGGCGACTGGTCGAAGGTCAGGGAGTACTTGGCGCCGGTCTTCTCGCGGACCTTGTCCGCCGCCGCGATGAAGTCCTTCCAGGTCCAGGTCTTCGAGGGCGAGGTCGGGTAGTCGACGCCGGCCTTCTCGAACAGCGACTTGTTGATGAACAGGCCGGACGCGGTGACGTCCGAGGGGATGGACAGCACCTTCCCGGAGGAGTCCTTGGCGAGGAAGTTCGCGTTGATCTTGTTGCTCTTGTCGTTGGCGACGGAGCTGAGGTCGATCAGCTTGTTCGACCAGATCGGGTCCAGCGCCGGCACGGCCGCCACGTCCGGCAGGGAGTTCGCCTGCGCGGCGTTGTGCAGCTTCGTCGTGTAGCCGTCGTAGGGGATGTTGACGAGCTTGACGTCGACGCCCGCTTCCTTCTTGTACTGCGCCACCATCTTCTTCCAGCCCGCGTCCTGCCCCGGAACCGTGGAGATCCAGAACGTCAGCGACTTGGAGTTGCCGCCCGAGCCGGACCCCGATCCGCCGCAGGCGGAGAGCAGGAGGGCGCCTGCCGTGGCCACAGCAGCGAGGGGAATGACACGGCGTATGCCACCGCGACCGAGTCGGCGAGAGCGCCGCACACCCATACTGGTCATCTTCGATCCCTTTTCGTCGTAGCGGAGGAAGCACGGGGCCGGCCGAAGCGGCACGGGTGCGTTCTGCGGGAAATTTCGCCTTCCGGGGGCGCGGCCTCGCCCGGCCGCATCGCCTCGACGGGTGGGATCCCCGGCCATGAGGGCCGTCGTCGCACAAGCACGCCCTCGTGCGGCTGCCGTACTTCGCGTACGGGCGGGATGCTCAACCCAAGCCGGCGTCCCGGCCGACTTAGAAAGCGCTTGTCCGGACATTGGCAGATCGAGTCGGAGGCCGTCAATCCTTCGCCCCCGCGGTCTCGGTCACGGTTTGGACTCCTCGGGTGACCGCGAGCCGGGCGGCGCCCACGACCGTGCCGAGGTCACCGACCATGCTGCTGACGACTTCGGTGGGCCAGCTCAGCCGGGCGAGTTCCGCCCGCACACCGGGCAGGATCTGCGGGTCGGCGCCGGTACTGCCGCCGAGCACGATCAGTCCGGGGTCCAGTACGGCGGTCACGGCGGCGGCCAGACGGCCGACGTCGACGGCATGGCGGTCGATCAGCGCGCGGGCCGCGGGCCGGCCCTCCCCCGCCCGGACGAAGAGCTGCTCGGCGGTGCTCGGGCACGGCCCGTCCTCGTCCGGCCAGGCCTCGGCCGCCCGCCGCAGGAGCGACCGCGCGCCGATGTACTCCTCCAGGGCCTCGTGGCGCGGCTCGCGGCCGTCGTCCCAGGGGTAGGGCAGCCGGGCCAGCTCGCCGGCGGCGCCGTTGGCTCCGCGCAGCACCTCGCCGCCGACCACGATGCCGAGGCCGATACCGACGCCGATCCGCAGGTAGCCGAAGGTGCGTCGGCCGTGCGCGGCGCCCTCGTGCAGTTCGGCGAGCGCGGCACAGTTGACGTTGTTCTCGAGGTGGACGGGGACGCCCGGCGGCAGGGCGACGGCCATGGCGTCGAAGACGGGGCCGGCCTTGGCCGTGGCCGGGCGCATGCGGGCGCCCTCCTTCTCACGTGCGGTGACGTCGCCGACGGCGACGACGACCGTACGCAGCGGGGCGCCGGCGGGCAGCGCGACGAGTGCCTCGCGCACCACGTCGGCGGCCTCCTCCCGGGCCCCGGTGGCCTGGGCGAGCAGGGTGCCGTCCAGGGCACAGCCGCGCACCCGGGTCAGGGCGGGACCGAGGTCCACGGCGAGCACCGCCCCGGCGGCGGGCCCGAGACCGTAGACGGCGGCCGAGCGGCCCGTACCGCCGGAGGCCGTGCCGGAGTGGGCGGCCAGCCGGGCGCTCTCCAGCTCCGCGACGGCGGAGGAGACGGTGGGCTTGGACAGACCCGCCAGGCTCGCGAGCTGCGGCCTGGTCGCGCTGCCCGCCTCGGCGAGCACGGCGAACACCGCACTTGCGCTCTCGGTCAGGCGGGGGGCTTCCGCCACGTCGTGTATCACAGTTCTCCCACGGGTCACGGGCCGCTCAGTGGTCGAGTGCGCGATGCCTCTTGACGCACTGTACTTCGTTAGTTAACTTCCTAACGAACTTCACGGTACTCGCCTGCCGTGTCCGCCAGAAGCCCGTCCCGGGGTTTCCCTAGTTCACCAACTCCCCTTGTTCCAGGCACGGTTCGCCCGCCGTGGCGCTTCGCCGACTGTGCCGCACGGGACTGTCGGTCGCCCTCGGCGCCATCGTGCTCGATCGCGCCCACGCGGCGGAGCCGCATGTCGATACGGCCCCGCGCCCTTCTGGCGCGCTGCCGAACCGCCTGCGGCGACGCAACGACGAGAGAGGTTCGGTGCAGGACTTCACGCATCTCGTGGTCGGTATCGACGTCGGCGGGACCAAGACGCATCTCCGCGCCCGCGCCGGGGACACCCTGGTCGCCGACCACGTCCGGACGAGCAGCGGCTGGCGGCCGCACGACCCCGTGGCCGCCACCGGCTGGCTGGCCGCGCTGGTGGCCGACGCGTTGCCGCAGGGCGCACGCGCGTCAGCCGTCGCCGTGGGCGGCCACGCCTGCGAGACTCCGCGCCAGTGCGCCCAGATCCGCAGCGCTCTCCAACTGCACTTCGACGCGCCCGCGTCGGTGGTCGGAGACGCCGAACTCCTCGTTCCCGCCGCCGGGTTGGACAAGGGTGTCGGGCTGGTCGCCGGCACCGGTTCCGTCGCGGTCGGCCGAACGGCCGAGGGCCGAGCGGTCCAGGTCGGCGGCTGGGGTGCGGTCCTCGGCGACGAGGGCGGCTCGGCCGGTCTGGTCCGCGAGGCCGCACGGGCCGTATGGGCGGCGCACGACCTCGGCGAGGAGCCCGACGCACTGGCGCTCGGGCTCCTCGACGCGTGCCAGGTGCCCGAAGTACCTGCGCTCGGGGCGGCGTTGGAGAGCGCGAAGAACCCTTCCGCGGACTGGGGCCGGCACGCTCCGGTGGTGTTCGCCGCCGCGGAGGCCGGTTCGCCGCTCGCCCGCGCGGTGATCGACGAGGGCGGCCGGTCGCTGGCCGCGCTGATCGAGCAACTCGCGGCGCGCGGGGTGCCGGTGGACGACGTCGTGGTCGCCGGCAGCACGATCCTCGCCCAGCCCGGCCTATACGCAGCGTTCACCACCGCGCTCGGCGACAGCGTGCCCGGGGCCCGGCCAAGGCCCCTGGAAGTGCCGCCGGTGGAGGGGGCCGTGGCGCTCGCGCGTTCACTCCTGTGACATCCGCCGGACGCCGGGGCAGCCCGGGTCCGACACGACCCGCCCGTAGATCTTCGCTCGCAGGACTCGATCTCGACCGCGAGGCGCCCCGTGTGCCGCACGCCCCTTCGCCGCGTGCCGGTCGGTCGAGTCGATCGTTCCGATCACCTCCCGCTCCTCCCGGCCGTTCGGCCGATGAATTCGAGAGAGGCACTCATGCCGTCACCCGCCGGAGACCAGGCCATCCCGACCCTCGACAGAAGGCGCTTTCTCCTCGCCTCCGCCGGAGGCGGTGCGGCGCTCGTGGTGGTGCCCGCCGTCGCCGGCCGGCTGCCCGCCGCCAACGCCGGGACCGCCGTACAGACGGCCGCGTTCGTGGACGACTACAGGACCAACGTCGTCGCGAACCAGACGCCCCGGACCAACGCGGTGGTCCGGATCCTCGGCGGCTTCGCGAAGGTGTGGAAGACCGGCGGAGCCTGGGACACCGGCACGCCGCTCATGCCCGAGGTGCTGCGCGCCAACATGCGCTACTGCGCCCGCGTCACCGCCGCACGCACGGACGCCGAGGCGAAGGAGTCGTTCATCGTCGACCGTCAGCACCAGAGCTACTCGGTGATCGCCGGACTCGGTCCGCTGGCGGAGCTGTACAGGACCGGCGCCAAGGCGGTCACCTCGATCACCAGCGCCCCGGACGGCACGCCCGCCGGAAAGATCAGCGACGCGCTGCCCGCCGACGCCCCGGCCGGTTCCGCGATCGGCGCCGGTTCCCACGACTCGGACCTCGGCCAGGTGGCCAGGCTGGTCGACACGGTGCGCGGTCCGTTCGCCTCCGGAAACCCGGCCAAGTTCGCGTTCCAGTACCCGCGTCCGTGGCGGATGAACGAGGACAGCGAGGTCGTCGACACCGGGACGAAGGACGCCTTCGGCTTCCCGGTGTACGACTCGCGGGTGAGCGTCGCCCCGCAGCTGCTGCGCCAGCGCGCCGAGACCCCGGCCGAGGACGGCGGCTTCCCCAGCGGGCACACCAACGCCCTGCACCTGGCGGCCCTGGCGTACGCCTACGCCGTGCCCGAGCGCTTCCAGGAACTGGTCACCCGCGCGTTCGAACTGAGCCACACCCGGATCGTCGCCGGGATGCACTCCACCGTCGACGTCCTGGGCGGCCGCGTGATGGCCACGGCCCTGGCCGCCGCCGCCCTCGCCGATCCGGCCAACGCCGAACTCAAGGCCGCCGCCCGCGCCCAGGCCCTGGCGTACTTCCGGCAGCACACCGGCACCACGGCCGACACGTTGTACGCCTACGCCCACGCGGCCGGCACCGACACCGACCCGTACGCCGACCGCGAGACCAACGCCCGTACGGTCGGGCCCAAGCTGACCTATGTCCTCACCCGGCAGGGCCGTGACGTGCCGCTGACCGTGCCGAAGGGCGCCGAGGTGCTGCTGGAGACGCGCCAGCCCTATCTGACCGCGGCCCAGCGCCGCGAGGTGCTGCGCACGACCGCGCTGCCCGCCGGGTACGTCCTGCTGGACGGCTTCGAACAGTGGGGGCGGCTCGACCTGTTCTCGGCCGCCGACGGCTACGGCGCCTTCGACTCCGACGTGACCGTCACGCTCGACGCGACCGCCGGGGGCTTCGGCGCGGCGGACAGCTGGCGCAACGACATCCGCGGCGAGGGCGGCCTCACCAAGCGCGGCACCGGCACGCTCACCCTTTCGGGCCACAACCGCTTCCACGGTGGCACGGTCGTCGAGGGCGGCGTGCTCGTCGGTGCCTCCGCGGACGCCCTCGGCCAGGGCGACGTGCGCGTCCTGGGCGGCACGCTGCGCGTGGCCAAGGTGCTGCGCGTGCGCGGCGGGTACGTCCAGGACGGCGACACGCGTGTGGAGCTGCTGCTGCGCAAGAACCACGGCCCGGCGCTGGAGGTGTCCGGCCGGGTCGTGCTGGGCCGGGGCGCCGTGCTGTCGCTGCGCCTGGACCCCGAGCGCCCTCCGGTCGCGGGCAGCACGGTTCCCGTCATCGAGGCACAGCGGCTGCGCGGGCAGTTCGACCGGATCGAGGTGAACTCACCCGCTCTGCGAGCCGTACCCGTCTACACGGCGGAAGGTCTGTCGGTACGACTCCTGAGGCGGTGACCTGCGGCCCGGGCGGGAGCTGATGCAGAGTGGGCCCATGGGCCGCCCGAGAATCAGCTTCCGCCGTCGCGGGGCCGACGGTGCCGCGGAGCGGATGATGGCGCTCGAACAGCAATCGGCCTCGAACCCGGTCACGCCCCCGACCACGGCTCCGGCTCCGGCACCGGCTCCTGAGGGGCTCGCCGGCCCACCCGCCGTCCGGCACCCGCGACAACCCGTCCGACGCCTGCTCGTGCCCCTTCTCGTGTTCCTGCTGCTCGGCCAGATGGCCGTCGCGATGGTGACGACCGCCGTGCGGCAGACGCCGACCATCGACGAACCCGTGTACGTCGGCACGGCGGCCGAGTATCTGCACGAGCACGAGGTGCTCCACAACCCCGAGCATCCGCCGCTCGGCAAGCTGGTCATCGGCGTCGGTGTGGCCCTCGCCGATCCGCGTGTCGATGCCTCCTTCACCGGCGATCAGGGCCGGTTGGGGCGGCATCTGCTGTACGAGTCCGGGAACGACCCGTGGCGCCTGATGCTGTTCGCACGGCTGCCCGTGATCGCCCTGACGCTCGCCTTCGGGCTGGTCGT
Organism: Streptomyces sp. bgisy027; assembly: GCF_057710365.1. Taxonomy (NCBI): domain Bacteria; kingdom Bacillati; phylum Actinomycetota; class Actinomycetes; order Kitasatosporales; family Streptomycetaceae; genus Streptomyces; species Streptomyces sp. bgisy027. The sequence goes on along the minus strand of NZ_JBYIVZ010000033.1, from coordinate 38,778 downwards.
GTTCGCCTTCGCTCGGGAACTCGCCGGTACGGCGGGCGGCCTGACGGCGCTCGGCCTGTACGCCTTCTCCCCCGATCTCGTCGCGCACGGCTCGCTCGCCACGCTGGACGTGCCCGCGGCAGGGTTCGTGCTGACGTCGGTCTGGCTGCTGTGGCGGGCCCGCCACCGGCCGCGGCGGTACGTGCCCCTGGCCGGGGCGGCGCTCGGGGCGGCGCTGGCGACGAAGATGAGCATGCTCGCGGCGATCCCGGTGCTCATGGCGCTCGCCGGCCTGTCGGTGTGGTGCGCGCGAGAGCCCTCTCAGCCTCGTCGGCGGACGCTGGGGCGGGCCGCCGCCGGCGCCGGCGTTCTGGTGCTGGTCGCGGTCGCGGTCGTATGGGCGTCGTATCTCGTGGTCGATCCGCGGCTGCGCTGGGCGCCGGAGCAGCCCGTGCCCGCGGTGCGCGGACTGCGGGGGCTGGTCGTGGACCTGCTGCCGTTCCCGGAGGCCTACCGGGACGGCATGCGGGTGCAGTTCCACTTCGAGAACTACCCGTGGCAGGGCTTTCTGTTCGGCCGGCTCTACACCGGGTCGCTCTGGTACTACCTGCCGGCGGCGCTGGTGGTGAAGACACCGCTCGGCATGCTCGTGCTGTGGGCCGCGGGGGCCGTCACCCTGGTGGCCGTGCGGCGGCTGCGGACCGTGGCACCGTATGTGCTGGCGCCGACGGCCGTGCTGCTCGGTGCGGCCATGCTCGGGTCGCGGGACTTCGGCACCCGGTACGCGGTCTTCGTGCCGATGTTCCTGGCGGTGGCGGCGGGCTGTGTCCTGGTGGTGCGCCGACGCCGGGTGCCGGTGGCCGTCGGCGCGCTGGTGCTGTTCGTCGCGGTGAGCTCACTGCGGACCTACCCCTACTATCTGCCGTACTCCAACGAGGCGTTCGGCGGTCCGGCGAAGACCCGTCTGCGCCTGCACGACTCGAACGTCGACTGGGGACAGGACCTGGGCCGGCTCGCGGACCGGCTGCGTGAGCGGTACCGGGGCGCGCGGATCTGGCTCGTCTACAAGGGCAGCGGGGTGCCGTCGTACTACGGAATCCGCGCCGCCGATCCACGCGAGGCGGACCCCGGCGAGGTGCGCGGACTGCTGGTGGTGTCGGACTCCGCGGCGGCCAAGGCGACCGGACGGCTGGCCGAATTGCTCGACAGCAGTCATCCGATCGACAGCGTCGGTCATTCGATCACGATCTATCGTCGCTGAGTAGGAAGCATGAGGGGACCGGGTCGACACGGTGTGTGAGCTATGTTGAAGCACTGTGGGAGACAAAAGAGGCGCACCGGCGCCATCGCCCCAGCAGGCACGCGCGCAGGCATCCGCCATCACCTCCGGAAAGACGGTGCCGGAGACCGGGGTGTCCCCGACCTCCCAGCTCAGGACGCTCTTCGACCAGCCCCGGCTCTCCCCCGGGCAGCGGCGCATCGCGCAGTACCTGATCGAGCACATCACCGAGGCGGCGTTCCTTTCGATCACCGACCTCGCCGAGCGGGCCGGCGTCAGCCAGCCCTCCGTGACCCGGTTCGCCGCCGCCGTCGGCTTCAGCGGTTACCCCGCGCTACGGGAGAAGCTCCAGGCGATCGCCCTGGGCGCCCTGTCCGGCGGCCCGATGGCGGCCGAGGAGAACGGCGCCAACGAACTCCAGTCGGCCGTGGACGCCGAGATCGACAACCTGGAGAACCTGCGGCGCGACTTCGCCGACCCGGACCAGCTGATCGATGTCGGCCGCAAACTGTCGCAATCGACCCCGCTGACCATCCTCGGGCTGCGCATCTCCGCCTCGCTCGCCGAGTACTTCGCCTACGCCGCACGACGTATCCACCCGGACGTCCGGCTGGTGACCCGGGGCGGCAGTGTCGCCTACGACGCGCTGCTCCAGTCCCGGGAGGCGGGCGGCACCTGGGTGCTGGCGTTCTCCATGCCGCGGCACGCGCAGGAGACGCTGACCGCGGTGCGGGTCGCGCGCAGCGCCGGGCTGCGGGTCGCCCTCGTCACGGACCTGGCGCTGGGCCCGGTGGCGGACACGGCCGACGTGGTCTTCGCCTCCGGCACCGGATCCCGGCTGGTCTTCGACTCCTACGCCGCGCCCGGCGTGATGGCCGCCGCGCTGCTGCAGGCCATGACCGACGCGGACCCGGAGCGGACGCAGGCGCGTCTTGAGGACTACGAGCAGATCTCCGACCAGCACCAGTTCTTCCTGCGCGACTGACCCTCGTACCGCCCGCCCGAACGGGCACCCCTCACACACCGGCGAATACCGGAGCACAGGGGAACCATTCACATCAAAGCACGCATGAATGTTTTCATACGTCTTGCAAACCGGACGGCATATATAAATACTTCACACCGCACCACCCGCCCGCCGAAAGCAGTCGGACCGCTCATGCGCACGTCACCCCATCCGTCGTGCGACTGCCGCCTGCCTTCCGGGCTCCATTGCGAACAGCCGTGGCCGCCGTCTCCTACCCGCGTCGGCGTTCGGGCTGTTCGGTCGGGCATCGCCTGCGCGAGCGCCCGTGGCGGCGGCCCCGGTCATCCCCTAGGCCGGGGCCGCCCCGACCCCGTCGGACACCCCAGACGACGCCGCACACCGGAAGCGATGACCATGCCCCTGACGACCACGCGCATCACCCCGGACTGGCCGTGCCAGGTCAAGGCCCCCGGGTCCTACGACTGGGAACGCTCCGCCGCGAAGTGGCTGCGCGAGCTGGTGCCGGCCCGTTACGCCAGCTATCCGGCGCTGATCCGCCACCCTGTCCTGCTCGCCCGGCACGCGCAGATCCAGGTCCAGAACGAGATCCGGGTCGCGCGCACCGCCCTGCAGACCGCCCGCGCCGACCTGCCCGCGCTCGGCATGCCCGAGTCGGTCATCGAGCACACCATCAAGATGTACGCGGCCGAGGTCATGCAGTTGCAGCACATCGCCCGCAGCGTGCGCGCGGTGTCCCAGGCGCTGGTCGACCGAGGGCGCTGAGCCGGCGCCCCGGCGCCGACCGCACCGGAGCACACGGCCGAGCCGCCGGGCGGTCAGGAATCGCCGGCCGTCGCCGCGCAGGTGACCGTCGCCGACGGCTCCCCCACCTGCCCCGAAGTGGCGGCGAGGAACCCGAAGGTGACGCTCGCGCCGGGTTCCAGGGTGCCGTTCCAGGACGCGTTGGAAACCGTCGCCCTGCCGTCCGCGGTCGTGGCGAGGGTGCCGTCCCAGACCTGGGTGAGCCGGGCACCGGTAGGCGGCACGACCGTCGCGGTCCAGCCGGAGGACGACCCCGTGGGCGCGTTGGTCACCGTGACCTCGCCCTGGAAGCCGCCCTGCCAGCTGTTGACGGTCCGGAAGGACGCCGTGCAGTCGGGGTCCGGCTGCCCGCCCCCGCCGGGGGAGCCGGGCGCGGGGCGCTCGGGCGCGGCCGATGCGGTCGCGCTCGCGGACGGTTCCGGATCGCGGGCCTGCGAGTCGTCCTCGCGGCCCGGGAGCAGGAGCGCGCCGCCGAACCCGACGACGGCCGCCGCCGTCACCGCGACGGCCACGGCGGTACGACGGAATCCGGGACCCGAACCGGTACGGTCACCGTGGCGCCGCGCGCTCCTCATGTCCTCGGCGACGGCGGGCAGTTCCTGTGTCGCGTCCTCGGTGCCGGGCAGGGGCCCGGGCACGGCCACCGTCTCGTAGCCGGCGTTGCCTTCCTCCCACTCGCGGAACAGCTCCGCCAACGCGTCCGTGCGGCGCGGGCGCAGGACGCGGATCGGTTCCAGGGCCGGACCTTCGTCCGGCTCCGCGGGGTCGGGCCGTGTGGACACAACCGCACTCCTTCCGTCCCCGTCGGCACGGGGCTCGCCAATCCCCGAGGAGTGATACGGGGCACACGTCCCGCCGGTTCAGCCCGGCGTGGGACGCGCGTCGCCGCGGTCAGGCGGGCGCGGCGAGGAAGCGGTGCAGGGACGTCTTCATCGCGGCCACGAACGCGTCACGGCCTGCGTCGTCCAAGGCGTCGAGCGACAGGTAGGGGTTGAGGTCCTCCAGCTCGACCAGCAGGAGTTCACCTCCCGGCGCACGGCAGGCGTCCACGCGCTGGATGCCGTGGCCCAGGCCGTTCCACTCGACGAAGCGCCGGGCGAACTCCAGGTCGCCGCCGGCCGGTTCGTACGGCTCCAGCTGCCAGCGCCGGTCGGTGTGGGGCGCGTACAGGGCGTACTGGAAGTCGTGGTCGACGAAGTAGAACGAGACCTCGTAGGCGAAGTCGACGCAGGGCTGGACGAGGACGTCCCCGGCGACCGAGCCGCGCACCTCCTTCGCCGGCACGATCCGCAGCCCCATCGAGTCGGCGCCCAGCTTGGGCTTGACGACATAGCGGTCGGCGTCGGGCAGCCGGTGCAGGTCCGCGACGCGGTCGACGGTGGGGATGACCGGGTATCCGGCGGCGGTCAGGTCGAGCAGGTACTGCTTGCCGGCCATGTCGGCCCCGCCGGACAGCGGGTTGTACACCCGGGTCCCGTCGGCGATCGCGCGGCGGCGGAAGTCGTCGTAGGCGTCCTGGTAGGCCAGGACCGGGCCGCTGTTGCGGACCACGACCGCGTCGAAGGCGCTCATGAGCGCGGCCGCGTCCCGGGGGTGGCACAGGGCGAGGTCGAAGTCGTCGCGCAGGCGGGAGGTGAGGAAGATGTCCTCGTCGCAGTAGCGGCGCCCGCGGGCCGGGTAGGCCAGGTCGGTGACGTACAGGATGCGGGGTCGGGCGGACGGCATGCGGGGCTCCTCGGCTGCGGCGGCAGGCGATCGTAGGCAGACGGCGAGCCGCCGGACAAACATCGGATCGAATCGAGATCTGAAGCACTCAGTTCCCTCCTACGACTGCACTGAGTGCCATCGACGCAGCTCCGGGTGCTACGTTCCGTCCATGAGCTCCAGCAGCACGAAGCCCCCGATGCGGGACGCCCTGGTCGCGGCGGCCTTCCGGCTGTTCCTGGAGCGGGGCTACGAGCAGACGACCGTCGACGACATCGTCGCGCTCGCCGGCGTCGGACGACGGTCCTTCTTCCGCTACTTCCCGTCCAAGGAGGACGTGGTCTTCCCGGACCACGAGCGCTGTCTGGCCGACATGACGGCCTTCCTCGCCGCGAGCGACGAGGAGCACGAGCCGGTGCGCCGGGTGTGCGACGCGGCCCGGCTGGTGCTGCGCATGTACGCGGAGAACCCGACGTTCTCGGTGCAGCGCTACCGGCTCACCAAGAAGGTGCCCGGACTGCGCGCGTACGAGCTGTCGGTCGTCTGGCGCTACGAGCGGGCCCTGGCCGAGTATCTGCGCGAGCGGTTCGCCGGCCGGCGGGACGGCACGCTGCAGGCCGACGTGATCGCCGCCGCCGTGGTCGCGGCGCACAACAACGCCCTGCGTTCCTGGCTGCGCTCGGACGGCCACGGCGACGCGAGCGCCGGAGTGGACCAGGCCCTCGGCTATGTGCAGTCCACCTTCGGCGTCGCCCCTCCCCCGCCCCCCTTGCGCGCCGAGGGACCCGAGGACGTGGTCGTCGTCGTGTCCCGGCGGGGTGCCCCGCTGTGGCGGGTGGTCCAGGAGATCGAGGCGACGCTCGACCGCGGCTGAGCCGCCCGCGGCCGGCTCCTCGCCCGGATTCCCGAACCTCGCCAGATTCAGGGAACGCAGTGCCTTTACGTGTGGCACTCAGTGCCATACGCTGGCGGCGTGCACGGTGGCACGGTGAACCGGGCACGTGCGTGCCCGGGCGACCCGCGCACGCGGGATTCCGGCCGAGCGCAGGGAGTTGACCAGCGTGTACCACCACTCAGGAAGCGTTGCTCGTCAGGCCGTCGGCTCCGGGGCGGGTGTACTCGACCGCACGGCGCCCGACACGGAGGCCATCGTCTTCCAGCGCTGCACGTGGTGCGGCACCGCCATGTACCACCGCCTGCTGTGTCCCGTCTGCCAGGGCAGCGAGCTGCGCACGGAACGCAGCGAGGGCGTGGGGACGGTCCGCCACTCCTCGGTGGTGCACCGCAACAGCCCCGCCGCGCGCAATGTGTCACTCATAGAGATGGCCGAGGGGTTCGTCGTGCGGGGCAGGGTGATGGGCCCGCCCATCGGCATCCACAGCGGCGACCGGGTCCGGCTGTCGACGGCGAAGGACCCGGTCCGGGGCGAGCCGGTGTTCCAACTGCTCGACGAGCCCTACCGCGCCTGGACCTGATCCCCCTCTTCCCCCTCTTCCCCCTCTTCCCCCTCTTCCCCCTGTTCGCCTTCTTCTCCCTGATCCCGGTGAGCGCCTGAGTCCGGCCGGATCCGGGCACCAACTCGCCCACGGCGACCGGCAGTCCGGTCTCGAAGCACAGGCAACGCACAGCCAACTCCTTCCGTCCTCCCGGGGTGAGGGCCCGGGACCGTCCGTCCCGGAGCGAACGGAAGGAGGGGCACGTGATTCGTGCCCGGCGAATATGGGTCACCGCCGTGGCGGTGCTCGCGATCGTGGGGGCGTCGTCAGGGTGGGCCCAGGCTCAACCGACGCCCGGGACAGAACCGTTAGCGGACGTTGCCGACAGCGGTGGCAATCTGCCGCCGGACTGGAGCGTCACCGGTGAGGGACCGGCGCGCAAGCTGGTCTGGCGGTCGGACCAGCGGGTGCCCATGGGGGACGCCCGCGTCGAGTTCTACGCCGGTGACCGGCTGCTCGGTCATCCGGCACCGGCGAAGGACGGCCGGACGTTCCGGCTCGGCCTCGACGGGCTCCGGCTGGACTCCGTGCGGGACCTGCACGTACGGGCCGCGGGGCGCAGGTTGGACGTCCCCGACGACGCCCCCGGCTCATCCTCGGGCCCCCGCGCGGGAACGGCCGTCCCGCCCCGGCCGCCGGCGAACACCGTCGACCCCGGCGAGCCGGGCTCGTACCGGACCCTCTCGGGCGAGTACGACCTCGCCCCGGTACGGCTGCCCGGCTTCGCCCAGCCGGTCGAGATGCGGGCCGTGGTGGTGGCGCCCAAGGGTGCCGAGGGCCGCCGTCCGCTCGCCCTGTTCCTGCACGGGCGTCACTCCACCTGCTACACACCGCAGGGCGAGATCACCGGCGACTGGCCCTGCGCGACCGGCTCCAAGCCGATTCCCAGCCACCGCGGCTACCTGCGCGACCAGCGCCTTCTCGCCTCCCAGGGCTATGTGACGGTGTCGGTCTCCGCCAACGGCATCAACGGCCAGGACTGGCAGGCCGACGACGGCGGCGCACAGGCCCGTTCGTCGCTGGTGCGGCAGCATCTGGCCCGCTGGGCCGACTGGTCCGCCCACCCGGGCACGGGCCCCGCGGCCGTACGGCGGGCACCCCGCGCCGATCTGTCCCGGGTGCTGCTCGTGGGGCACTCGCGCGGTGGCGAGGGCGTCAACCGGGCGGCGATGGACAGCCTCTACGCGCCGCCCGCCGCCCAGAACGGCCATCACGGCCCGGTGCGCTGGCGCATCCGCGGCACCGTACTGATCGGCCCGACGATCTTCGGCCAGAACCCGGTCCCGGATGTGCCGTCGATGACGATCCTGCCGGGCTGCGACGGCGATGTGTCCGACCTCCAGGGCGAGGTGTACGTCGACGGCACCCGCCAGGTCAGCCGCGGGACCGCCCTGCACAGCGCCGTGTACGTGGTGGGCGCCAACCACAACTACTTCAACAGCGAGTGGACGCCCGGCCAGGCCGAGGCGCCCGCCGACGACGACTTCTGGGACGACGAGGAGCAGCGCGATGCGGTGTGCTCCCCCGGCACCGGGACCCGGCTGACCGCCGATCAGCAGCACAAGGCCGGCGCGACCTACATCGCGGCGGCGGCACGGCTGTTCGTCGCGGGTGACGACCGGGTGCGCCCGCTGCTCGACGGCTCGGACCGGCGCGCTCCCTCGGCCGGCCCCGCCCGTGTCCTCACCCACGCGGTGGGCGCGCGTCGCGGCGCCGGCTTCCTGCCGGACGGCAAGGTGACCGTGAGCGGGGCCCGGCTGTGCTCGGCGGTGGACCCGGACACGGCGAAGGCGTGTCTGTCGTCGGAGACGGCAGGCCGCTCGCCGCACTTCGCGCGCTGGGAGACCGACCGTGAGCCCGGCCGCCGAGCGGTCGCGCTGCGCTGGACGGCGGCCGGGTCGGCGGCGCGGATCAGCCCGGACCGGCCGGTGTCCCTCGCCGGTTCCAAGGCGCTGGCGCTGCGCGTCGTCGTCCCGCCGAACACCACCGGTACACGGCTCGATGTCTCCGTCACCGACACCGCGGGACGGCACCGGGCTCTCGGCCGCGTCAAGGTCGACGGGCTGCCCGGGACGGACCGGACCGCCTCGTACTGGGCGCGCGAGGTGCGCGTGCCGGTCGGGGCCGACGACGCGGCCGCGCTCGACCTGCGGCACGTCAGGTCCCTGACGCTGACCCCGCGCACGCGCTCCGGGAAGGCCTGGCTGATGGATGCCTGGGCCTGGCGACCCGGCACCCCGGTGGTCTCTGCGGCCCCGCTGCCGCGGGTCGACATCGGCCGGCTGACGGTCAAGGAGGGCGACTCGGGCGTTCGGACCCACCGGGTGCCGGTGAGTGTCTCCGGGCAGGGCAGCGGGCAGGTACGGCTGTTCGTCCCCGACCCGGTCACCGAGCGCGTCACCAGCCGGCTGGTGACCGTCCGGCCCGGCTCGAACGTCATCGACGTGCCGGTGAAGGTCGAGGGCAACACCCGCTACGGCTACGACTCGGGCCAGGACATCTTCGTGAAGGCGGTCCGCACCGCCGTGGTCGGCTCCCACCTGGGCGGTGTGACCGTCCAGAACGACGACCCGATGCCGTCGGTCTCGGTGGCACCGCTCGCCGACCGGGTGGCCGAGGGACAGCCGCTGAAGTGGCGGGTCTCGCTGTCGGCGGTGGCCGACGCCGACGTCACCGGTGTGTACGCGCTGCTGCCGGTCACGGCCGGCCGGGAACTGTCGTCGAAGGACGTCGATCCCCGCTGGCTCGACGAGAACACCGGTCAATCGCCGGACCCGGAACGGCCCTTGTCCAAGGTGGACGGGCTGTCCCTGTGGGTGAACGTCGAGGCGGGCAAGAAGTCCGCCGACCTCGTGATCCCGACGGTGAAGGACCAGATCGCGGAGCAGGCCGAGTCGGTCCGCTTCCAGGCGGTCGACGACTCCGGTGCGCCGCGACCCGGCGCACCGGTGATCACGGGCACGCTGCTCGACGCCTCGTGACCCACTCGCGCTGACGCCCCGCCCCGACCCGGGTCAGGGCGTCAGCGTGATCCGCAAGCCGACGGTGCCGTTCGTACCGCGGCGCAGTCGGCTGCCGAGGAGCGTGAGGCGGCCGGTGATCCCGTACTTGCGGGCGATGAGCCCGCGGTAGCGGGCGCTGGTCGCCTCGTCGCAGATCTCGGCGGTCGCGGGAACCGATTCGCCGGTGGGCCTGCCGCGCAGGTCGCAGGGGCCGACGAGGACGTCGCCGCGGGCCCTGATGCGCTTGACCTTCCAGGAGTCGGCGACCGTCCACACGCCCAGCGCGTCCCCGTCCCGGACCACCCAGACCGGCGTGGGAACTCCGGTGCCGTTCTTGCGGTAACTGGTCACGAGCAGGTACTTGCCCGCGCCGAGCTGCTCAAGCGACGTGTCGTCCATGGCGGGAAGTGTAGGCGGCGGGGCGGGACACGGAACCCCGCCCCGGCCGGCTCAGTCGAGCGCCGCCGCCATCCGCCGTACGCCCTCCTCGATCAGTTCGGGCGACGTCGCCAGGTTGAGGCGTACGTGCCCGGCGCCGCCGGTGCCGAAGGGGATCCCGGAGTTGAGGGCGACCCGGCCGCGGCGCAGGAAGACCTGCGCCGGGTCGTCGCCGAGGCCGAGGGCGCGGCAGTCGAGCCAGGCGAGGTAGGTGGCCTCGGCGGGGCGGTGGGTGACGGCCGGGAGGTGCTCGGCGAGGAGCTGGGCGAGCAGACGCCGGTTGTCGTCGAGGCCCGCACGCAGGCTGTCGAGCCAGTCGGTGCCGTCCCGCAGGGCCGCGGTGTGGGCGATGATGCCGAGGTGGCTGGGCCCGTGACTCACCTCTTCCGGCATGCGGGCCAGGTCGGCGGCGGAGCCGGGCCCGGCGATGGCCAGGGCCGCCTTGAGGCCGGCCAGGTTCCAGGCCTTCGACGCCGACATCAGCGACAGCCCGTTCTCGCCGCCGGTGACGCTCAGATAGGGCACGAAGCCGACCCCGGCGGCGGTGATCGGCGCGTGGATCTCGTCGATGACGACCCGTACGCCGTGGCGGTCGGCGAGGGCGGCGACGGAGGCCAGTTCGGCGGCGGTGTGCACGGTGCCGGTCGGGTTGTGGGGGCTGCACAGCAGGAAGGCGGCGGAGCGGCCGCCCTCGGTCGCCCGCCGAAAGGTTTCCTCCAGGACGTCGAGGTCGATGCGCAGGTCGGCGCCCAGCGGGGCCTCGATCACCTGCCGGTCCATGTGCTCGACGAACTGGAAGAACGGCGGATACACGGGCACGTTCACCACGACCGGATCGCCCGGCCCGGTGACCAGCTTGAGCATCTCGACCACGCCGAGCATCACGTCCGGCACGATCGCCGTCCGCTGCACGGCGAGCCCGTCCCAGCCCCACCGTTTCGCCGCGAACGCGGCGAGCGCCTCGGCGTAGCCGGTGCCTGCGGGGTAGCCGGTGTCGCCGAGTGCGAGGGCGTCGGTGACGGCGCGGACGACGGGTTCGGCCGGCAGGACGTCCATCTCGGCCACCCACAGGGGCAGGACGTCATCGGGGTAGGCCCGCCATTTCATGCTCGTACGACATCGCAGGCGGTCGAGGGTGAGGGCGCGCAGGGGATTCGGTTCACCGGACGTCTCGTGCGGGATCCTCGTCATGGATCACAAGATAGGTGGGCTTTACAGGAACCGGGAGCGGGCGCGGCGGGCAATGGCCGGCGGATGCCCGGAAGCCGCCCGGTGGCCGCCGGCGCCAGAAAGATCACCCGCGCCGTGAACGCGGGCGGGCCTCGCTCCGTATGGAGAGAGGGTGCTCAACTCCGGGAGGGCCCCGCGGCGTTGATGCCGCGCTGTACTTGGTTCGGGAGCCATGCATGAGGCACGCACGACGACGTCTCGTCCGGCGAGTGACACGGCTGGCGGCCGTCGGCGGACTCCTCCTCGGCACAACGATGGTCACACGCGCCGTGGCGAGCGAGCCGGACGGCACCTCCGTGGCACCGCGCACCTTCGCCGCCTCGGCCGCCGACACCGGCAGTGAGCTGGTCTCCCGCCTGGGCACGTCCCGTACGGCGGGCAGCTGGCTGAGCGCCGCCGGGAAGCCGGTCGTCGCGGTCACCGACGAGGAGGCCGCGGCCGCGGTCCGCAAGGCCGGTGCCGAGGCGAAGATGGTCGACCACAGCATGGACGATCTGAAGTCGGCGACGTCGACGCTGCGTTCGGCGCCCCGGGTGGCCGGTACGGCGTGGGTGATGGACTACCGGTCCAACGAGGTGGTGGTGAAGGGCGACAGCTCCGTCTCGGCCGCCGACTGGTCCCGGATGACGCAACTCGCGGACGGCATGGGCGGTTTCGTCCGGATGGAGCGTACCGAGGGCACGTTCACGACCCGGCTCAACGGTGCGCTGCCCCTGCTGTCGACCGCCGGCCGCTGTTCGGCCGGTTTCAACGTCACCGACGGGCAGCGCGACTTCATCCTCACGGCCGGGCACTGCGGGCCCGACGGTTCGGTGTGGTTCGCCGACACCCGGGGCACCCAGCGGATCGGGCAGACCATCGAGCAGAACTTCCCCGGCGGCGACTTCTCGCTGGTGCAGTACGCGAGCGGCAAGGCGGGTGCCGGTGCCGAGGTGGTGTCCATCGGTGAGGGCAAGGGTGTGCGGATCACCGGCGCCGCCGATCCGGCCGTCGGCCAGCGGGTGTTCCGCAGCGGCAGCACCAGCGGGCTGCGCGACGGCGAGGTGACGGCGCTCAACGCCACGGTCAACTACCCCGAGGGGACGGTCACCGGGCTCATCGAGACGAACGTGTGCGCCGAACCCGGGGACAGCGGTGGCCCGATGTTCTCCGAGGGGGTCGCGCTGGGCGTGACGTCGGGCGGCAGCGGTGACTGCGCCTCGGGCGGTACGACGTTCTTCCAGCCCGTGACGAAGGCGATGGCCGCTCTCGACGTCAAGCTGATCGTCGCGGCACAGAACGGCTCGGGTCAGGGTGCCGCGCCGGCACCGTCGGCGACGCAGAGCGCCATCGCGCCCGGTGAGGCGTCCCCCGGCTCGTCGGCGCCGATCACCGGCGAGGGCGCCGCGACGCTGCTGGCCCGGCTGGCGGACCCGAAGAACGTGGGCCCCGGTCTGCTGGTCGTCGCGGGCAGCCTGTGCGCCCTGGTGGCGACCCGCTTCATCCGCGCGGAGCAGGACCGCAAGGCGTACCGGCGGCACTACTCGACGACCTGGGGGTGATGGGCCCCGGCCCGCGCACATGGGCCGGCCGAGGTCTGGGTGTGAGAGAGGTCATCGTGAGAAAGGCACCCCTCGCAACGGGGGTGCCTCGGGAGGATCAGGTGCGTGGCGAGGTGGCCGAGGAGAGAGTGTTCGGACCCTTGGCCGAGAGGGCGCTCAGGCCGCCTTCACCGTCTGCGGGGCCGCCTTGGCCCACTCCATGACGAGGCGCTGGTACTCCTCGCGCTGCTCGACGCTCAGTGTCCCGCCCGCCCGGCGCCACAGCGCCCGGATCTCCTCGTTGACCTCGTCAGCCGATCGATCGGAGGCGATTTCAACAGTGGTGGACATGCTGTGAAGCATACGGCTCGGGACGTGAAGGCGCTGTGAGTAAGCACACTCAATACGGACATAACGGACCGTGTTGCTGATCACGTCATATGTCAACGGCGAACGTCGAGTTCAGGCGTCCGTGGCCCCCAACACCAGCACCTGGATGGCGAGAACGGCGGCACCACGGGCCCAGTCGTGAAAGTCGGACACCTTCGTCTCCAGGTCGATCGGTGCGGCGAGCGGATGCCGGTGGGCGCGCATGGCGTCCGCCACAGTCCCGCCGGCGACGTCCATCAGGCCCACCCCCTCGCCGGCGAGAAGGATCTTCTGCGGCAGTACGAAGTTGGCGATCTGCGCGACCAGGACGCCCAGCGCGCCGGCCGCCTCCTCGATCACCCGGGCGGACATCGGTTCCCTGGCCGCGGCCAGCTCCAGGATCTCCTCGTACCCACGGTCACGGCCGGTGGCGGCCCGCACCTGGTAGCGGATGTTGGGGATGGTCAGCAGGGACACCGCGCTGCCGCGCGCCCCGTCGGGCGTGAGCGGGCCGTTGGGGTTGATGATCCAGTGCCTGCCGAAGCCGCGGTCCTCCTCGGCGTAGGGCACCCGCTTGCCGCCCAGGACCAGCCCGTACCCGATGCCGGCGCCGATGGTAAGGACGACGAACCGGTCGAGGCCGCGGCCGGCTCCGAACCAGGTCTCGGCCTCGACGAGGGCGGCGACGTCGTTCTCCACCACCACCGGCAGCCCGGTGCGCTCCTCCACCAGCTCGGCGAGCGGTACGTCCCGCCAGTGCAGGAACGGCGACTCCCCGACCACGGCACGGTCCTCGACCAGGCCGCCCACGCCGATGCCGATGCCGGCGAGCCGGGGGTGACTCGCCGCGAGCTCGTCGGTCATCTCGCCCAGCAGCGCCACCACTTCACCCGGTTCGTGGGAGGTCAGGGGGCGGTCATAACGGGCGACGATCTCACTGCGGAGGGTGGTCACGACGCCGTAGACCATGTCCTCGGTGATCTTGTAGCCGACGAAGGACCGTGATTCGGCGACGACGTCCAGAGGCTGGGAGGGGCGCCCCTGGCGCACCTCCATCACCCCGCCCGCCTCGGGGACCTCGATCAGCAGGCCCGACTCGATCAGCGGTTTGGTCAGCCGGGTGAGGCTGCCGGCGGACAGGTCGAGTCGCCGGGCGAGTTCGGTGCGCGACAGGGGGCCGGCGAGGAGCACCTCGATCGCCACCGAGCGTTCACCGGGGCTGAGAGGAAGCCAGCTGGCGGCTACTGCGGTCATGGTCGTCAGGCTCCCACATGATTTTTTTCTCCTCAAAACCAACCAGGCCAGTCTATGCCGACGACGGCGGCTCGAAGAAGATGTTTGCAGGGCTCTTGACGGCTGGATTCTTCCGCCACAAAAGTAAGTGGCCGAGGACGAGCCGCAGACGAGGGAGTCTCCCGATGACCATCGCCTCCAGCAGCCCACCGTCGCGCCTCCCATGGGGCGGCGCCGCGGGGGCAGGGACCGAACCGAGGACACGCCGGGCGGCGACCCGCGAGAACCGGGGCGACGGACGACTCGCCACGGTGTTCATCGCCCCGGCGCTGCTGGGCTTCGCCGTCTTCCTGCTCTGGCCGACGCTGCGGGGCGTCTACCTGAGCTTCACCCGCTTCAACCTGCTCACGCCGCCGGAGTGGGTGGGCCTGGACAACTACGTCCGGATGGTGAACGACCCGATCTTCTGGGACTCACTGCTAGTCACCGTCGAGTACGTGGTCATCAACATCGGCGTGCAGACCGTGTCGGCGCTCGCCATCGCCGTCCTGCTCCAGCGGCTGACGCAGTCGGCGGTACTGCGCGGGATCGTGCTCACGCCGTACCTGATGTCCAACGTCGTCGCGGGCATCGTCTGGCTCTGGATGCTCGACACCCAGCTCGGCATCGGCAACGAGATCATCGCCGGGCTCGGCTTGGACCGGATCCCGTTCCTCGCGGACGAGACCTGGGCGATCCCGACGATCGCCCTGATCAACGTGTGGCGGCACGTCGGCTACACCGCGCTGCTGCTGTTCGCGGGGCTCATGGCGATCCCGAACGACGTGTACGAGGCCGCGAAGGTGGACGGCGCGAGCGAGTGGCGGATGTTCTGGCGGATCACGATGCCGCTGCTCCGGCCGGTCCTGGCAGTCGTGCTGATCATGACGGTGATCGGTTCGTTCCAGGTCTTCGACACGGTCGCCGTGACGACGGCCGGCGGCCCGGCGAACGCCACCAACGTCCTCCAGTACTACATCTACGGCGCCGCCTTCGGCCGCTTCCAGTTCGGCTACGCCTCCGCCATGTCGGTGGCCCTGCTGGTCGTGCTGAGCGCCATCACCGTCCTCCAGTACCGGATCACCCGGGCCGGCCAGAGCGACCTCGGCTGAGGGAAGGAGACACCGACATGGCTGCTGTGGCAGACACCACGGCCGTACGACGCGTCAGGCGCCGGCTCTCTCCCGGGCGGATCGTGGCCTGGGCGGTGATGGCCGCCATCGTGCTCATCACGCTGTTGCCGTTCTACTGGATCCTGCGCACCGCGCTGTCCTCGAACACCGCGCTCGCCGCCCGTCCCGGCGACCTGCTGCCGGTCGACGCGACGACCGGGGGCTTCGAGCGGGCCCTCGGCCTGCAGTCGACAAAGGAGGCGATCGCCCAGGGCGGTTCGGGCGGCGGGCTCAAGTTCTGGCGCTATCTGATCAATTCGGTGGTCGTCTCGACACTCATCACCGTCTGCCAGATCTTCTTCTCCGCCATGGCCGCGTACGCCTTCGCCCGGCTGCGCTGGCGCGGACGGGAGAAGGTCTTCGGGCTGTTCCTGGCCGGGCTGATGGTGCCGGCCATCTTCACCCTGCTCCCGAACTTCGTCCTCATCAAGCAACTCGGCCTGGTGGACAGCCTGCTGGGCGTGGCCCTGCCGACGATGTTCATGACGCCCTTCGCGGTGTTCTTCCTGCGCCAGTTCTTCATGAACGTGCCCCGGGAGGTCGAGGAGGCCGCGCTGCTGGACGGCGCCGGGAAGATACGGATCTTCTTCCGGGTGATGCTGCCGATGGCGTCCACGCCGATCCTGACGCTGGGACTGCTGACGTACATCACCGCCTGGAACGACTACTTCTGGCCGCTGATGGTGTCCTACAGCGACAGTTCGCGGGTGCTCACCGTGGCGCTGGCCATCTTCCGGGCACAGACACCGCAGACCGGTTACGACTGGTCCGGCCTCATGGCGGCCACCCTCATCGCCGCTCTCCCGATGCTCGTGCTGTTCGGGTTCTTCGCACGCCGCATCGTCGGCTCCATCAGCTTCACCGGCATCAAGTAAGGGGACGGGGATGCGAGTTCGTACACGTACGGTCCTGGCGCTGACCGGGGCGCTGGCGCTGTCCCTGGCCACCGGGTGCGCGCAGGGCGGCGCGGCCGGGTCGGGCGGCAACACGGTGACGTACTGGCTGTGGGACGCCAACCAGCTGCCCGCCTACCAGGCCTGCGCCAAGGGGTTCGAGAAGCAGAACCCGGGCCTGAAGGTGAAGATCACCCAGATGGGCTGGGCCGACTACTGGACCAAACTCACCGCGAGCTTCATCGCGGGCACCGAGCCGGACGTCTTCACCGACCACATCCAGAAGTTCGGGCAGTTCGCCGACCTGAAGGTCCTCGAACCGCTGGACGACCTGGGTCTGGAGGACTCCGCGTACCAGGCGGGCCTCGCCGCCAACTGGAGAGGCCAGGACGGCCACCGCTACGGCGCGCCCAAGGACTGGGACACCGTCGCCCTCTTCTACAACCAGAAGCTGGTCGAGGAGGCCGGGCTCAGCAGCGAGAAGCTCAACACGCTCTCCTGGAACCCCGAGGACGGCGGCACCTTCGAGGAGGCCATCGCGCATCTGACCGTCGACAAGAACGGCAAGCGCGGTGACGAGGAGGGTTTCGACAAGAACAACGTCAAGGTGTACGGCATGGCGACGGGCGGCGCCGGGGACGCCGACGGCCAGACCACCTGGAGCCCGTTCGTCTCCTCGGCGGGCTGGAAGTACACCGACAAGGCGCGCTGGGGCACCGAGTACCAGTACGGCAGCAGGACGTTCCAGTCCGTCGTCGACTGGTACTTCGGCCTGGCGAAGAAGGGCTACCTCGCGCCCTTCACCGACTACACCGACGGCGCCAACCCGGCCAACGCCCAGGTCGCCTCCGGTAAGGCGGCGACCTCCCTCGACGGTGCCTGGATGATCTCCACCTACTACGGCACCGAGGGCCTCAAGGTCGGCACCGCGCCCACGCCGGTCGGCCCGACCGGCAAGCGCGCCACGATGATGAACGGCCTCGCCGACTCCGTCACCAGGAACGCCCGCAACAAGGAGGGCGCGAAGAAGTGGGTGCGGTACCTGGCCTCCAACGAGTGCCAGAAGACCGTCGGCGGCTACGGCATCGTCTTCCCCGCCACCCCCGACGGCACCCGGGCGGCCGTGGCGGCGTACGAGAAGAAGGGCATCGACGTGTCCGCGTTCACCGAACCGGTCACCGACAAGAAGGACTCCACGACCTTCTCCTTCCCGATCACCGACTACGCGGCGGACGTGTTCTCCCTGATGCGCCCCGCCATGCAGGACGTCTACGCCAACGACGCCCCGGTGAGCGGTCTGACCAGGACCAACGACCAGATCAACCTCATCCTCGGCCAGTGAAAGGCACACACTCCATGACGTTCTCCCTCGGCATCGTCGGCGCCGGCCAGTTCTCCGGCCAGTTCGCCACGCTGTTCCAGGCCCACCCCGGTGTCAGCGACGTGTATGTCACCGATCTGCTGCCCGAGCGGGCCGAGCAACTCGCCGGCGCACAGGGACTGGCCGGCACCTTCCCCTCGTACGAGGCGATGCTGGAGTCGAAGGCCGTCGACGCGGTCGCCGTCTTCACCCAGCGCTGGACCCACGGCCCGCTGGTGCTCCAGGGCCTGAACGCGGGCAAGCACGTCTACTCCGCCGTCCCCATGGCGATCACCACGCAGGAGATCGCGGCGATCATCGACGCGGTCCGGGTGACCGGACTGACGTACATGATGGGTGAGACCAGCCAGTACAACCCGGCGACCGTGCACGCCCGCAACCAGATCGCCGAGGGCGCCTTCGGGCGGCTCTTCTACGCCGAGGGCGACTACGTCCACGACATGGATCTGGGGTTCTACGAGGCCTACCAGTACAGCGGTGGCGAGAACTGGAAGGCGACCGCCTCCTATCCCCCGCTGCTGTACCCGACGCACGCGGTGGGCGGGGTGCTGGGTGCCTGGCAGACGCACGCCGTGAGCGTGTCGGCGATCGGCGTCGTGGACGACCGGGGGGACGGGGTCTTCGACAAGGAGGTCAGCCACTTCGGGAACGACGTGTCGAACGCGACCGCGCTGTTCGAGGTCGCGGGCGGCGGCTCGTTCCGTACGAACGAGTTCCGGCGCGTGGGATACCCCTCCCACATCAGGGAGTCGCGCTTCCGGTTCTTCGGCACCGAGGCGAGCATGGAGCAACTCGCCACATTCGCCCTGTGGCAGGACAAGAAGGGTGTCAAGGACATCAGTGAGCTGCTGGAGCCCAAGCCCACCCTGTCGCCGGACGACCCCTCGCTCCAGCACATCGCGCCGGAGCTGCGGGCCGCCTTCACCTCCGGCTCGGCGCCGGTGCACGACCGTGCCCGGCTGCCCAGGGAGTTCGACAACCTGCACAACGGTCACGAGGGCAGCCACCACTTCCTGGTGGACGACTTCGTGACCGCGGTCAACTCCCGCACCCTGCCGTCCGTGAACGCCTGGGTGGCGGCCCGCTACACCCTGCCGGGCATCGTCGCGCACGAGTCCGCGCGGCAGGGCGGGGCCAGGCTGGAGATCCCGGACTTCGGGGACGCGCCCGAGGCGTGACACTTCCCCGGGACCGGCCCGCGAGCCGGGTGCCTGTCCTGACTCAGGTGCCCGGCTTGCGGCCGTACACGTAGACGTCGTCGCCGTTCTTCAGCAGCGACCAGTACTTCTTGGCGGTGGTCCTGGTCATGTTGACGCAGCCGTGGGAGCCAGGCGGATTCCACATGCTGACGCCGACGGAGTGGAAGGCCTGGCCGCCGTCGAAGAACTGCGCGTAGGGCATCGGCACGTTGTAGATGCTGGAGACGTGGTCGATGTTGCGCCAGTAGATCTTCTTCAGGCCGGTGCGGGTCTCGTAGCCGTTACGGCCGGTGCGGACCGGGACCGGGCCGTACACGAGCCTGCTGCCGTCCTGGATCCAGCTCAGCTGGAGCGTGAGGTTCACGCAGGCGATGCGGCCCTTGTTGACCGGGCACTTGCCGTCCTTGTTGGGGTTGTTGCCGACGGCCTTCTGCTTGTTCATCAGGTTCATCACGCCCCAGGTCACCGGACCCGCGTAGCCGGCGTTCGGGCTGATGCCGTGCTTGGTCTGGAAGGCCTGGATGGCCTTGCAGTCGGCGCTGGACTGCTTGCCGTCGACCGGGCGGCCCAGGAACTTCTCCACCTGCTTCTGATACGGGCCGGTCTGGGTCGTGCAGCTCGGCGCCGCCTGCGCCGGACTGGCGGCGAGCGTGAGCGTGAGCGGTGCGACCAGTCCGCCGGTGATGCCGAGTGCGACGGCGCGCCGTCTGCGTATGTCCCCCATGGCCGGGCCTCTCCCTGACGAGTTCTGTGGACTTCTGCCAGGTAGACCCGTGTGCGGGGGCATCGGTTGTGCTGCCGGCCCGGCTGTGACCGAACAGTGAAATTCCGCCAGGGGACAGGGCGGGGTCCAGCCAGGGCGCCGGACGTGTCAGGCGTCGTCCGCGCGTCTGACCGCCGCCAGGAATCCGGTGTTCACCGCGGTCAGGCCGCCGTCGACGGTCAGCGTGGTGCCGGTGATCCAGGCCGCGTCACGGGACGCCAGGAAGGCCACGGCCGCGGCGATGTCCTCGGGCTCGCCGATCCGGCCCAGCGGGTACAGGCCACGGATCGCGTCGAGCTCCTCGTCCCGCCCCTCCCACGCCGAGGTGCGCACCGTGCCCGGCGTCACGAGGTTGACGCGGACGCCGCGGGCGGCGGCGTGGCCGGCGAGGGTACGGGTGAGGGAGACCAGGCCTGCCTTCGCGGCGCTGTAGGCGTGGTTGCCGAAGTCCTGGAGCCCGTTGCACGTGGTGGTCGTGCGGGGCGACCGGATGAGGTTCGGACGGGAGCAGGCGGCGAGGTGGGAGGAGCGGCGGCTCGGGGTGTACGCCGACTACGCGCAGTCGGTGAAGAAGACGGTCACGGTGACCTACCGGGTCGCGGCCGGGGCCGGTGTCGATCCGCACCCGGACCCCCTGACCCTCGAACAGGCTCAGCCGCTGCTGGCCGATGCCACCACCCGCCGGGACCCGTCGGGTGAGGCGCTGATCATGCTGGGCAGCCCGGCGGTGGTGGAGAAGGCACGCGTCTGGGTCGTGACGGCGCTGGAGATGGAGCGGTTCGTGCGGGAGCACCGGGAGGACCGCGAGGCATGGCAGGCGCTGCTGGAGCGGCAGCGCGCCGGACGCGAGGGCTACTACGCGGCCGTGCGCGAGGACCTCGGCCTCCCGCCGGGCCACTCCGCGCGCTGGCCGCTCCCCTCGGTCGACCCGGTGCCGCCTCAGCGGTAACCCGTCGTGTCCGCCGGCTTCCCCGCGTCCTGCACCTCGACGAGGTACCGCCAGGCATCGGGGCGGCTGCCGTCGAGATCCGTGAAGCCGTAGACCTGCGCGAGCTGCCCGCTGGAGAGGGACTCGCCGTTCCAGCGGGCCAGGTCGGGGTCGGCGGCGAGGGCGGCGACGGCCCGGCCGACGTAGCGCGGGGTCTCGGAGATGGCGAAGTGCGGGACGCGTGCGACGGCGTCGCGCCAGTTGTCCTCGCGTACCTCGAAGGCGTCGAGCATCATCTCCGAGCGCAGCCAGCCCGGGGTCAGCGCGACGGCGGTGGCGCCGCGCGGGCCGAGTTCGTGGCCGAGGGAGAAGGCCATGCGCAGTACGGACGTCTTGGCGAGGTCGTAGAAGAAGGAGTTGCGGTAGTTGACGCTGTTGTAGTCCGCCGTGCCGTCGGTCATCTCGACGACCAGTCCGCCCGGATTCCGCAGGAGCAGGGGCAGGGCGTGGTGGCTGGTGATGGCGTGGGTCTCGACGGCGAGACGGAGCAGCCTGAGGCCGTTGTCCAGGTCGTGCTCCCAGACGGGGCTGTCCCAGGCGAAGAGCTTCTCGCCGCCCCAGACGTCGTTGACGAGGACGTCGAGGCGGCCCTGTTCGTCGGCGATCCGGTCCACGAGGGTGCGGACCTGCGCCGGGTCGAGGTGGTCGGTTGGTACCGCGATGCCCCGGCCGCCCGCCTCGCTGACCAGGTCGGCGGTGTCCTCGATGGTCTCCGGGCGGTCGTACTCCGAACGCCGGGCGCGGGTGCTGCGCCCCGTCACATAGACCGTGGCGCCGGCCGCCCCGAGCTCCACGGCGATGCCGCGTCCTGCTCCGCGGGTCGCCCCGGCGACCAGTGCGACCTTGTCCTTGAGCGGCTGTGACATGTCCGGCCTCCGGTGACCTCGTGTGTGGTGTCGTCATCGAGGGTGCCGGGGAAGCCGGACATCTTCTGTCGTCTTTTCCGGGAGAGTGCAGTCCTTCGCGGCAGGGTCACCCGGCCAGGCGCACCCGCGTCTCGGGGTCCGCCGGTCGCGGGCTCAGTGGCCGCGGTCGATCCACTCCTGCAGGTGCGGTGCCTCGTCGCCGATGGTCGTCGGGTCACCGTGGCCGGTGAGGACCTTCGTCTCGGGCGGGAGGGTGAGCAGCCGGTCTCGGATCGAGTCGATGATCGTCGGGAAGTGGGAGTAGGAACGGCCGGTGGCACCGGGGCCGCCTTGGAAAAGGGTGTCGCCGGTGAAGATCACGCCGAGGCCGGGGTCGTACAGGCAGATGGCGCCCGGCGCGTGTCCCGGGGTGTGCAGGACCGTGAGATCGGTGCCCGCGGCCTCGATGACCTGGCCGTCCAGCAGATGCGCGTCGGGGTCGCGGTCGGGATGGGTCAGTTTCCACAGCGGCATGTCGTCGGGGTGCAGCCAGATCGTGGCGCCGGTGCGGTCGGCCAGGGCGGGCGCGGCGTCGATGTGGTCGTTGTGGGCGTGGGTGCACACGATCGCCGTCAGCCGCCGGTCGCCGACGGCCGTGGCGATGGCGTCGGCGTCGTGGGCGGCGTCGATGACGATCACCTCGTGGTCGTCCCCGACCAGCCACACGTTGTTGTCGACGTCCCAGGTGCCGCCGTCGAGGCTGAACTGCCCGGAGGTGACGAGGCGTTCGATACGAGCGGTCATCAGAACACCACCACCGAGCGCAGGACGTCTCCCTGGTGCATCCGCTCGAAGGCCTTCTCCACGTCGGTGAGTTCGATCGTCTCGGTGACGAACGCCGCGAGGTCCAGGCGGCCTTGCAGATGCAGGTCCATGAGCATGGGGAAGTCACTGCTCGGCAGGCAGTCGCCGTACCAGGAGGACTTCAGCGCGCCACCGCGCCCGAAGACGTCGAGCAGCGGCAGCTCCAGCTTCATCTCCGGGGTCGGCACACCGACCAGGACGACGGTGCCGGCGAGGTCGCGGGCGTAGAAGGCCTGCTGGTACGTCTCGGGGCGGCCGACGGCCTCGATCACGACGTCGGCGCCGAATCCGCCGGTCAGCTCGCGGATCGCCTCGACGGGATCGGTCTCGCGGGAGTTGACGGTGTGGGTGGCGCCCATGGAGCGGGCCTTCTCCAGCTTCCGGTCGTCGATGTCCACGGCGATGATCTTCGAGGCGCCGGCGAGGTTCGAGCCCGCGACCGCCGCGTCGCCGACTCCGCCGCAGCCGATCACGGCCACGCTGTCGCCGCGGCCGACGTTGCCGGTGTTGATCGCCGCGCCGATGCCGGCCATCACGCCGCAGCCCAGCAGCCCGGCGACCGCGGGGGCCACCGACGGGTCGACCTTGGTGCACTGTCCCGCCGCGACCAGTGTCTTCTCGGCGAAGGCGCCGATGCCGAGCGCCGGGGAGAGTACCTGGCCGGTGGCGGCGAGGGTCATCTTCTGGCCGGCGTTGTGGGTGGCGAAGCAGTACCAGGGCCGGCCGCGCAGACAGGCACGGCAGTTCCCGCACACGGCACGCCAGTTGAGGATCACGAAGTCGCCGGGGGCGACGTCCGTGACGCCGTCACCGACGGACTCCACCACGCCCGCCGCCTCATGGCCGAGCAGGAACGGGAAGTCGTCGCTGATGCCGCCCTGCTTGTAGTGGAGGTCGGTGTGACAGACCCCGCAGGCCTGGACCTGTACGACGGCTTCTCCCGGCCCCGGATCCGGCACGACGATCGTCTCCACGCGCACGGCCTCGTCCTTGCCCGGTGCGATCACGCCCCGCACTTCCTGCGCCATGGTGCTCAGCCCTTCCCTCCGCGGATCTCCGTCCACTTCCGACCCTAGACGCAACTGATCGGTAAGGGCACGGAGCGGGGGTCGTCACCCGGTGCCTCCGGCCACCCTCGAATACCCCTGGGGGTAATCTGTTACCGTGGACGACATACCCCCGGGGGTAAACCTCCCGTCGGGGTGGACACGGACTTCACAGGAACAGGAGAGGAGTGCTGCCGTGTACTTCGTCGACACCATCGAGGTGCCGGGACTGGGCAACCGCGGCTATCTGGCGGGCGGCGCGCACAGCGCCGTGGTGGTCGATCCGCCGCGGGACATCGACCGTGTGATCACCGCCGCCGCACGACGGGGTGTGCGCATCACACAGGTGGTGGAGACACACGTCCACAACGACTACGTGACAGGCGGGCTGGAGCTGGCCCGGCTCACCGGCGCCGCCTACCTCGTACCCGCCGCGGCACGGGTCGCCTACGCGCGCGTGCCGGTGGCGGACGGGGACCGTACGCACATCGAGGACGACCTGGTGCTGCGCGCCCTGGCCACCCCCGGGCACACCCCGCACCACACGTCGTACGTGCTGGAGGAGGCCGGGCGTGACGTGGCCGTCTTCACAGGCGGCTCCCTGCTCATCGGCACCGTGGGGCGGCCCGACCTCGTCGAGCCGGGGCTGACCGGCGGGCTGGCGCGGGCGCAGTACGACTCGGCGCACCGACTGGCGGCCGAGCTGCCCGACGAGACGCAGGTCCTGCCCACGCACGGCTTCGGCAGTTTCTGCTCGGCCGGTCAGTCGTCCGGTGGGACGGCGACGACCATCGGGCGCGAGCGGCAGGTCAACGACGCCCTGGTCAAGGACGTCGACACCTTCGTCGCCGAGCTCCTCGCCGCGCTGGACGACGTACCCGCGTACTACGCCCACATGGGGCCCGCCAACACACAGGGCCCGGCTCCTGTGGATCTGACGCCGCCCCGCCCGGCCGACGCCGAGGAGATCGCGGCGCGGCTGGCCGCCGGGGAGTGGGTGGTGGACCTGCGCCATCGGGTCGCGTTCGCCGAGGGTCATGTCGCCGGGTCGGTCAACTTCGAGGCGGAGGGCCAGCTGGCCACCTATCTGGCCTGGCTGCTGCCCTGGGGCAAGCCGGTGACGCTGCTCGCCGAGTCGCCCGCCCAACTCGCCGACGCCCAGCGCGAACTGGTCCGCGTGGGCATCGACCGGCCGGCCGCGGCGGCCACCGGGTCCCCGACGGACTGGGTACGCCCCGGTGAGCGCCCGCGCTCCTTCCCGCGCGGCACCTTCGCCGACCTCGCGGCCCAGGACGACGTGATCACCCTGGACGTACGGCGCGGCTCCGAGCGCCACACCGGCCACATCAAGGGTTCGCTGCACATACCGCTGCACGAGCTGCGCGGCCGCCTCGCCGAGATACCGGACGGCACCGTGTGGGTGCACTGCGCCGGCGGTATGCGCGCCGGCATCGCCGCCTCGCTCCTCGACGCGGCCGGCCGCGAGGTCGTCGCCGTCGACGACTCCTTCGACGCGGCCGGTGCCGCCGGGCTGCCCATGGCCCGGGTCACGCCGGCCGAGGCACGGGAGCGGACGGACGCGGGTGCGGTCCTCGTGGACGTGCGTGAGGCACCGGAGTGGGCCGAGGGCCACGCCCCGGGTGCCGTCCTCGCCCCCCTCTCCGCCCTGACCGCCGGCGAGCCGCTGCCCGAGTCCGCGCGGTCGCGTCCGGTCGTGGCCATCTGCCGCTCCGGCAAGCGCTCCCGCGAGGCGGCGGCCCTGCTGTCCGCCCGTGGCGCGGAGGTCGTGGACGTGGTCGGAGGGATGCGCGCATGGGCGGAGGCAGGGCTTCCGGTGGTGGCCGAGGCGGGTCTTGCCGAGGTGGCGGAGTCGGGGGCGTCCGGTGCGGAGTGAGGTCCTGATCCACGACTCTCATCGCATCGTGCCCGCCCCCGGAGCCCTCTCGTGACCACCCTGCTCCTCGGGCTCCTCGCCGGTGGCGCGACCGGGCTGGCGCTCGGGGCGCTGGGCGGGGGCGGCAGTGTGCTGGCGGTGCCGGCGCTGATCTATCTGCTCGACTTCAGTCCGGCCGCAGCGGCCACCGCCAGCCTGCTCGTGGTCGGCGTCACCTCCGCCACCGCGCTCGGCGCGCACGCCCGTGCGGGCACCGTTCGCTGGCGGGGCGGGGCGCTGTTCACGGCGGCGGGGCTGGTCCCGGCGGCGGTCGGCGGCGTGGTGTCCGGGTGGCTGCCGTCCTGGCTGCTCACAGCGGCCTTCGCGGTGATCGCCGCGCTGGCCGCTGTGAGCATGCTGCGGCCGTCGGCGTCCGTACGGGACGAGGACGTGCCGGTCCGGCCCTGGCAGGTCGTGCGGGCCGGGGCGGGACTCGGCGCGGTGACCGGCGTGCTGGGGGTGGGCGGCGGCTTCCTCGCCGTACCGGCGCTGGTGAACGCCGTCGGGCTGCGGATGCGGGCCGCTGTGGGAACCAGCCTGCTGGTCATCACCGTCAACTCGCTGGTCGCCCTGGTGGCGCGGGCCGGTACGGACGTGCGCATCGACTGGGCCGCCCTGGCACCGTTCGCGGCGGCCGCCGTACTCGGTGCGTGGGACGGCAAGCGCCTCGCCCGGAAGGTCTCCGGCGACCGGCTGCGGCGGCTGTTCGCCTGGACCCTGCTGGCGGTGGCCGCATTCATGCTGGTGGACGCCGTCGTATGACCCGAGTACGGCCCGTGGCTACGCCAGGGACAGGAAGAGCTTCTCCAGGCGGGCCTTCATCTGCTCCGTCGTCTCGCCGTTGGCGCGTCCCTTCTCGGTGTCGCTGAGGCACTGCTGCAACCCGGTCGCGATGATCGCGAAGCCGGCGCGGTCCAGGGCACGGGAAGCCGCGGCGAGCTGGGTGACCACGTCCTCGCAGTCGCGGCCCTCCTCGATCATCTTGATCACTCCGGAGATCTGGCCCTGTGCCCGGCGCAGCCGGTTGAGCACCGACTTGAGGTCATCGCCCTCGAACTGAAGCTCCACGATCACTCCTCTACATACCCTTGGGGGTATTTTACCCCTCCTCTGAAAGGATCTCACTCCCCATGACCTCTCCCCTCGACCCGCGCACCCTCGACGTCGACGCGGCCCGCACCCGGCTGCCCGGAATGACCGTCATCGACGTCCGCACCCCCGGCGAGTACGCCGCCGGACATCTGCCCGGCGCGCTGAACGTCCCCCTGGACCAGCTCGACCGCGCCCTGCCCGCGCTGCGCCGGCACTACGGCGAACTCCTGGTCGTCTGCGCCTCCGGAGCCCGCTCCGAGAACGCCTGCCGGCTCCTCGCCGAGCACGGCGTCGCGGCCATGACCCTGACCGGCGGCACCCAGGGCTGGGCGGAGCGCGGGCACGAGCTCGACCGTCCCGCGTCCGGTGCGCGCCGCACGTGGTCCATGGAGCGGCAGGTGCGGTTCACCGCGGGCGCGGTCGTCCTCGTCGGCCTGGCTCTCGGACTGCTGCACCCGGCCTGGCAGTTGCTGTCCGCGGGCATCGCGGGCGGCCTGGTCTTCTCGGCGCTCACCAACACCTGCGGGATGGCCGCGATGCTCGCGAAGCTGCCGCACAACCGCCCGCGTCCCGCCGAACTGGACGCGGCACTCGCCGCCCTGGCACAGCGCGCGTAGGCACACACCCCATGCGGTCCCGCCAACCCCGTCCCCGGGAAACCCGCAGGCCTCACGGGAGGGAGCCGACGTAGCCTGAATGCTCCGTACGACTCCGGAGGAGCCCCGTGAGCATCGCCGACGCCCAACCCGCCGCGCCCACTTGGCGGCTGCTCCTGGGCTATGTACGTCCGCACCGCTGGACCCTGCTGGCGGGCGCCCTGCTCTCGCTGGTCACCGGGGCGACCGGGTTGCTCCTGCCGCTGGTCGCCCGGGAGCTGATCGACGACCTGTCGCACGACCGGGCCATCACCGGGGCGCTGCTGATCATGTCGGCTCTGGTGGTGGCCAACGCGGCGCTCGGCGCGCTGGGATCGTACGTGCTGCGGCGCACCGCGGAGTCGGTGGTGCTCGGCGCACGGCGGGCCCTGTCGTCGTATCTGCTGCGGCTGCGCATCACCGCCGTGGACCGCAGCGAGCCGGGCGATCTGATGGCCCGCGTCACCTCGGACACCACGCTGCTGCGCGAGGTCACGACCGACTCGCTGGTGGGCCTCGGCACGGGCGGGCTCACCCTTGTGGCCACGGTCGTGATGATGGGTCTGGTGGATCCCGTGCTCCTCGCGGTCACGCTCGCCGTGATCCTGGGCGCCGGCACGGTCCTCGGGGTGATCGTGCCGCGCATCAACCGGGCCAGCCGGCAGGCGCAGGACGCGGTCGGGGTGATGGGCGCCTCGCTGGAGCGGATCCTCGGCGCGCTGCGGACGGTGAAGGCGTCCGGCGCCGAGCACCGGGAGGAACGCACCCTGCACGAGGCCGCCGAGGAGTCCTGGCGGCAGAGCGTGCGGGCCGCCAAGTGGGCGGCCGCGGCGGGCAACACGGCCGGGCTCGCCATGCAGATCGCCTTCATCACGGTGCTCGCGGTCGGCGGGGCCCGGGTGGCGACCGGTGCCATCGGCATCGGCACGCTGGTCGCGTTCCTGCTGTACGTCTTCTACCTGATGTCGCCGATCCAGCAGGTCGTCGGCGCGATCACCCAGTACCAGACGGGTTCCGCCGCGCTCGCCCGGATCCAGGAGGCGCTGCGGCTGCCCGCCGAACCGGCCGCCCCGCCCGCACCGTTGCCGGCCGCCGGGGCGCGGCCCGCCACGCTGGCCTTCGCGGACGTGCGCTTCCGGTATGCCGAGGATCTGCCGTACGTCCATCACGGGGTGACCTTCGACGTGCCCGCGCAGGGCATGACGGCGTTCGTCGGCCCGTCGGGCGCGGGCAAGACCACGGTGTTCTCGCTGATCGAGCGGTTCTACGACCCCGAGGGCGGGACCATCACGCTGGACGGGCGGGATCTGGCGGACTGGGAGCTGGTGCAGCTGCGTTCGGCCATCGGGTACGTCGAGCAGGACGCCCCGGTCCTGTCGGGGTCCCTGCGCGCCAACCTGCTGCTCGGCAGTCCGGACGCCGACGAGGACGCCCTGACGCGGGTGCTGAAGACGACCCGGCTGGACGGCCTGGTCGCGCGGCTGCCCGAGGGCCTGGAGACGCTCGTCGGGCATCGCGGCACCAAGCTGTCGGGCGGCGAGCGCCAGCGCGTGGCCATCGCCCGCGCCCTGCTGCGCCGGCCGCGGCTGCTGCTCCTGGACGAGGCCACCTCGCAGCTGGACGCGGTGAACGAGGCGGCGCTGCGGGACACGGTCGCCGACGTCGCCCGTACGACCACCGTCCTGGTCGTCGCGCACCGTCTGTCGACGGTGACGATGGCCGACCGGATCGTGGTGATGGACGCGGGCCGGGTGCGCGCGGTGGGCACGCATCGCGAACTCGTGGCCGCGGACCCGCTCTACGCGGAGCTGGCGGCGACGCAGTTCCTGGCGACGGCCTGAGCGCTCCGCCGGTTGCGCCGCGACTGCGGAAGTGCCGCAGACGGGTCGTCAGTCGTCTGCGGCCGGCGGGTGGCCGCCTGTCGCGCAGTTCCTTCCCCGCGCCCCTCTTGCGGGGGCGCCGCCGATGGACGCTCTCAGCCCCGGAGCCGGCGCAGTCGTTCCTCGTCGCAGGTGCGGGGGCAGGTCGCGCAGGCCTCGTCGGGGCGGATCGCGTAGTACATGCAGCAGCCGGCGCGGGTGCGCGTCGGATGGCGGCGGCCGTCGTCCGTCGTCAGGTGCCGGAAGTCGGCGCCGCTCGGGTACGGGGCCACCGCGGACGGCAGCAGTAGGCCGGCCGCCCGCACGGCCTCGTCCTCGCGGCCCAGCACTCGGCCGAGGTACCAGATGCCGGAGACCAGGTCGTCGGAGACCATGCCCCACAGGGCGCGCGAGCCGCGTCGCGCGACGGGGCCGATCGCGTCCAGCAGAGGTGTCATGTGATCGGCGACAGCCGCGCGCAACTCCGCTCGCAGGGCTTCCTCGTGAGGGACCGTCAGCACGCCGGGCAGGGTCGCCGCCGGATCGCCGGTCAGACAGGCGAGGTCGCTTCCGGGCGTCACGGTGAACTCGGCCGTGGCGAGGTCCAGCCGCAGATCCTCGGGCCGGATCCGGGGCACTCGGCGCTGCAGGTACCAGGCGCCGCTCATCAGGAGCGAGACCGACCAGGCGTAGTCGTGCAGGGCGCGTGAGGCGGCGACGTGGCGACGCGCGACGACCCCGTGCCGATCCTGGATCCGGGTCGCCTCGGCGGCCACGAAGGCGTCGAGTACGGCCCCGTCCTTCACCAGTTCCGCCGCCGACACGCCGGATCCGGCGTCCGCCGCCCCGGGTTCGGCGACCCGTACGGACAGCACTTCGCACAGGCCGGTCAGCCGCGCATAGACGTCACCGAGCGTATGCGCGACGGCGGTGGTCGTCGGGGCCAGGGACATCGTTGCTCCCCCGCATGTTCATCAAGTCAGAAAGGTAAGCCTTACCTTACACTTGCGATCAAGCAGAGAACGCCAGGTGGGCTACTCGCGGGCGGATCGATCGCCCCGAACGCCCCAGCGATCGCACGGCATTTGAGAGATAAAGGAAGGCTACCCTAAGCTCACCGTTTGTGACCGCGACCCGCCGTGGCGCACCGATCGGTGTGCCCTTCCGTGCCCTCTGGCACGTCCCGCTCTTCCTCCGGCACCGATCGCGAGCCCGATGACGGTTCTCGGCCGGACCCCACTGCGGGCGCGGCCCGCGACCCTCCACCCGCCAGCGGAAGTCAGTTCATCGCCATGCGCCTGTATCTGCTCGCCCTCAACCCGACCGACGCCGTGTCCGAGGGCTTCCTGCCCGCGGCGGCCCGGCTCGGCCTGGACGTCACCGTGCTCACCGACCAGCCCGCCGCCCACCGCCGGGCCCATCCGGACCTCGAGGTCCTGGAGTGCGACGTGCGGGACTTCCGGGCCGTGATCAGCCGTGTCTCCACGCACCACCGGCCCGACGCCGTCTTCACCAACAGCGACCATCTCCAGACCCAGGCCGCCCTGGCCTGCGACTACTTCGGACTGCCCGGCAAGGACTGGCGAGCCGCGCTGCGCTGCAAGGACAAGGCCGAGATGCGCCGCCGGCTCGCCGCGGCCGGCGTGGACACCGTGTGGTCGAGGGAGCTGACCGGACCGGTCGCGCCCGTCGACGCACCGTACCCGTGTGTGCTCAAGCCACGCGAGGGCGTGGCGAGCGAGGACGTCGTCCTCGTCGACGGCCCGGAGGAACTCATGGCGCACGCCAAGGAGATCCTGGAGCGGCGTCCGGGTGCCGCCCTGGTCGTCGAGGAGTACCTGCCCGGTGACCTGTTCACCCTGGAGACCCTCGGCGACAGGCGCGTCCGCCATGTCCTGGGCGGCTTCCGCACCGAGCTCTCCCCGCCGCCGTACTTCATCGAGGAACGCCTCACCTTCGTCCCCGCCCACCCCGGGCCGGTCGTCGCGCAGGTTCTGGAGCAACTGGAGGCGCTGGGCGTCGGATTGGGGGCCTGCCACACGGAGTTCGTGGTGCACGCGGGGCGGGCGCGGATCATCGAGGTCAACTACCGTGCCATCGGCGACCAGTGCGACCTGCTGCTGGCCCGCCTGCTGGAGATCCCGCTCTTCGAGCACATCCTGCGCACCCACCTGGGCGAGCCCCTGCCGGCCGGCCTCGGTGCCCGCCGGGACGGCGCCGCCCGCCTGGAGTACCCGTGCGCCGACCGCGCCGGAACCCTCGTGGACGCTCCCCCGGCCGCGGAACTGGACGTGGAGGGCGTGCATCTGACGTACCGTCCGCTGCGCGAGATCGGCGAACGGCACGAGCTGTACCGCACCAACCGCGACTACCTCGGCGTCCTGCGCGCCACCGGCACCGATCAGCCGGCGGTGGACCGGGCGGTGGCGGACTTCCTCGCGGGGCGGCACTGGGAGATCCAGCCGTGATCGCTGCGACCACCACCACGGACACCTGTGAGGCGGAGCTGCTCACCCGCGTCCTCGGGGCCCTCCTGCGCGAGGACGTGGCCGGGCTGCGCAGCCGGGGCACACCGGTGCGGCGCCCGGACGGCGACTGGGTACGCCTGCCCGTGCCGGACGGCGACTGGGTACGCCTGCCCGTGCCGGGCGACGCGCTGCTGCTGCCCGTCACCGAGGACGGCTTCCAGGGCGTGTACGCCGCCCGGCTGCCGCTGCTCGTGCGCGAGTCGGACGGCGCCGAACTGTCGTCGTGCGACGGCGTGCTCGGCGCTCTGCGTGCGCTCGCAGAGCCCGAGGACCGGGGCGGCTTCGACGCCTTCGCCGAGGAGTGCCGTCAGACGCTGGCGACGATGCGGCTGCACGCGGCCACGCGAGACGAGGCGGTGCGGCGGCTGACCTTCGGGACGGGACTCGCAGGCAGCCTGGCATACGACACGCTCGCCGCCCGGCACGACCATCCCGTCTATCCGACGGCACGCGGTCGCTCAGGGCTGGACGAGGAGCAACTGCGGTCGTACGCACCGGAGTTCCAGCCGCGGTTCCCGTTGCGCTGGATCGCCGTACCGCGAGACGCCGTCACCTTCTCGGGCGCGCTGCCGGAGTTCTGGCCCACGCCCGCGGCCCTCGGGCTCGCCGATCCGCGCGGCAGCCACGTGATGCTGCCCGTGCATCCGCTGACCGTCGACGCCCTGCGCGCCGCCGACCTCCCGGACGGGGCGGTGCTCGCCGAGCGGGCCCACCTGGAGGTCGTACCGACGCTGTCCATGCGGACGGTGGCAACGGTCGTCGATCCGTCCGTGCATCTCAAACTCCCCCTCGACACAGCCACGTTGGGCCTTCGCAACAAGCGGACCGTCAAGCCGGGGACGCTCGTCGACGGTGCCGTCGGACAGCGGCTGGTGGAGGCGGTCATCGACCGCGAGCCACGGTTCCGGGACGTGATCCTGCACGCCGACGAGACGACGTACGCACATGCCGGGCACGAACTGCTCGCGGTACTGTGCCGCCGCTACCCGGCCGGACTCGACGACGCCGTGGTGGTGCCGATGGCAGCACTGCTCGCCAAAGCCCCCGACGGGCGGCCGGTACTGGACCACCTCGCCGACCGCTTCCACGGCGGCGACCCCCTCGCGCTGCTGGATTCGGCGCTCACCCTGCTGTTCGACTGGCAGACCACCCTGTTCGGCCACGGCATCGCCCTGGAGTCGCACCAGCAGAACATCTCCCTGGTGCTGAGGTCCGACGGTCCGCGTCTGCTGTTCAAGGACAACGACGGGCCGCGCGTCAACACCGGGCGGCTGCACGCCGTGCTCCCCGGCCCGTGGGCCTTCGACGACGGCCGGATTCTCGGCACGGGCGACGGGCCGGTCGCCGACCTGTTCACCACGATCACCGTGCATCTGTGCGCGGGCGCGTACGCCTTCGGGCTCCCCCGGCACCGCCGCGCGCTCCTCGACCTCGTACGGATCAGGCTGACGGAGTCCGTCGACCGGCTCGGCGGCGACGCGGCGGACGTCCTGCGCGCACGAGTCCTGCACGCGCCGGAGCTGCCGGTGAAGGCGATGGTGACGGCCGGGACCCTGCTGTCGAAGGAGCGGTCGGGCGCGGCCGACATCAACAAGCACTACACCAGCGGGCCCAACTACCTGCTGCGGAACGGGGGTTCGGCATGACCGCCGGAGCCTGCCGTTCCTGCTCCAAGGCCGGCGCGATCGCCGCCTGCGTCACGGCCCTCCTCCTGCCCACCCCGCACCTGCGCACCCGTTGGAGCCGCTGATGCCCTCCCTGACCGACACGCTCCCCGAGCAGGGCACTGCCCCGGTCACCTCCGCCGAACTGCCGGTCGCCGACGAGGTCGTGGCCCATACGCTCCTCAACTGTCTGCTGCGCGAGGTCTCCGGCCCCGAGCGCCAGAGCGTCGTCATCGACGGCCGTCTGCTGTTGCGGCTGCCACGCCGCGGAGTGCTGCTGCGTGTCGCCCTGCGCCGTACGTCCCTGCTCGGTGCGCACCGGTTCGCCGGGCCGGTGAGCGAGCAGGCGGGCGGCGGATGGACGGAGGTGGACTGGCGCCGACTGGCCGAGTACACACATGACGAGCTGTGGCTGCGGACGGGTGTGCGCAACGAGGAGTTCCTGGAGCAGATCGCCTCCAGTCACGGGTCCGTGGCGACGGCGCTCACGGTCACGCGCGCGCCCCACGCCCCGCAGGACCGGCTCTCCGCATACCTCGCCTCCGAGCAGTCCCTCGTCTTCGGCCACCGCTTCCATCCCACCCCGAAGGCCCGGACCGGTGACCCGCACGCCTGGTCCGCCTACGCCCCCGAGGTCGGCGCGTCCTTCCCGCTGCGGCACCTCGCCGTACGCAGCCGCCTGATCGCCGAGGAGTACGCCGACCCCGCGTCCGTCGCACCCCTCGACGTGCAGCGTCCGGACCTCCCCCACGGCTACCGGCTGCTGCCCGCCCACCCCTGGCAGTTCGAGACGCTGCGCGGGCATCCGCTGCTGCGGGCCGCGCTGGAACGCGGCGACGTCCTCGACCTGGGCCCCGGCGGCGCCCCGTTCGCCGCCACCGCGTCGGTGCGCACGCTGTACGACGGGGAGACGTTCCTGAAGTTCAGCCTGAATGTGCGCATCACCAACTGCCTGCGCAAGAACAGCAGTTACGAGCTGTCCGGTGCCGTCGCCCTCACCCGCGCGCTGGCCCCGGCGTTCGCCGATCTCGCCGAGCGTTTCCCGGGCAGCGACATGCTCCGCGAGCCCGCCTACCGCACGCTCGCCCTGCCTGGCCCCGACGGCACACCGGACCGCGCGCTGCTGGAGGGGTTCGGCGTGATCGTCCGCGAGGGCCTGCGGGAGCGCCTCGCCCCGGACACCACTCCCCTGCTCGCGGCGGCCGTCGCCGACGAGTACCCGACCGGCGGGGCGCACATCTCCCGCCTCCTCGCCGGGGCGGACGAGCGCGCGGCCCTCGACTGGTGGTCGGCGTATCTGGGCCTCCTGATCCCGCCGGTGCTGTCCGCGTACTTCGATCACGGCGTCGTCCTGGAACCGCACCTCCAGAACGTGCTGATCTGCGTCGACGCCGACGGCCGGCCGGCGCAGGTGCTCTTCCGCGACCTGGAGGGCACCAAGCTGGTCCCGGCCCACCACGAGGACACCCTGGGCGCGCTGCCGCCCGAGGTCGCGGGCCCGCTGACGTACGACGCGCAGCGCGGCTGGGACCGGGTCGTCTACTGCCTGCTCGTCAACCATGTCGCCGAGTTGCTCGCCGCCCTCGCGGACCTGTACCCGCGGGCGGAGGCCGCGCTGTGGGCCCGGGTGCGCGACACGCTCCGGACGCATGCCCGGGCCCACGGCTGCCCGCCCCGGATGGCCGCTCTCCTCGCCGGGGTGCCACTGCCCGCCAAGGCCAATCTCCTCACCCGCTTCGAGCGCAAGGCCGACCGGGAGGCGGGCTATGTCCGGCTGCCGTCCCCGCTGGCCGAGCACATCCTGCGCGACGCGACCGGGAGCGCTCCTCGATGACACAGCCCACATCCGCGGTCCGCGACCGCGTCCGGTCCCTGCCCGCGACCGAACTACCGGCGTACGTCTACGACTTGACTGCCCTGCGCGCCCACGCGGCCACCGTCCGCAACGCCCTGCCCGAACGGGTCGAGCTGTACTACGCCGCCAAGGCGAACCCGGAGCCGGAGATCCTCACCGCGCTCGGCCCGTTCGTGGACGGCTACGAGGTGGCGTCGGGCGGTGAACTCGCCCATGTCGCCAAGGCCGTTCCGGGGCGCCCGCTGGCCTTCGGCGGTCCGGGCAAGACTCCGGACGAGATCAGCGCCGCGCTGGAGCAGGGGGTCGAGCGTTTCCACGTGGAGAGCGCGCACGAGATGCGCATGTTGGCCGAGCTGGCCCGCCGGGTCGCGCCGGGGCGACGGGTGGCGGTCCTGCCGCGGGTCAACCTGCCGGCGGCCGATGACTCGTTGGCGGGCGGCTCGCTCGCGATGGGCGGCCGGCCCACCCCCTTCGGCATGGACCCGACACGAGCCGAGCCGGTGATCCGGCAGCTGACGGGCGGCGTGTTCCCGCAGCTCGAACTGCGCGGCGTGCACGCCCACTTGGCCAGCGGGCTGGCGGCGGCGGAGCAGGTCGCGGTGGCCGAGTCCGTCGTCTCGTGGGCCACCGGCCTGGGGGTCCGGCTCGCGGAGGTGAACGTCGGCGGCGGCATGCACGTCGACTACGGCGACCCCGAGCGGCGCTTCGACTGGGCCGCCTACGGCACCGGGCTGGCCCGCCTCACCGAGCGGCATCCGCGGCTGACCCTGCGCATCGAGCCGGGCCGGGCACTCACGGCGTACTGCGGCTGGTACGCCACCGAGGTGCTGGACGTGAAGGGCAGTCACGGCGAGGAGTTCGCCGTGGTCCGGGGCGGCACGCACCATCTGCGGACCCCGGCGACCAAGGGGCACGACCAGCCCTGCTCCGTGCTGCCGGTCGACGCCTGGCCGCACCCGTGGCCGCGGCCGGCGGCCGAGGGCGAGCGGATCACCCTGGCCGGCCAGCTGTGCACACCGAAGGACGTGCTCGCCCGCCGGGTGCCGGCGGCGGGGCTGCGGGCCGGGGACCGGGTGGCGTTCGCACTGGCCGGGGCGTACGCGTGGAACATCTCGCACCACGACTTCCTGATGCACCCGAGACCCGGCTTCCACTTTCTCGGATCCGCCGTGTAGTCGACTCGTCACTCTCGGCACACACGGAAGGGCCGCCCGGCGATCGGGCGGCCCTTCCGTGTACGGGCGTGCGGCGCCTCAGACGTCGACGGCGGGCAGCATCCTGGTCACGGGGGTGTCGACCGGCCGGAACTGCTGTGGCCGCTGCGCCCGGTTCAGCTCCTTGAGCTGGTCGAGGCGGGCCAGTTGCTCGGAGGGCCGGGGCATCTTGGCCCTGCGCTCCGCGGGCACTCCGGTGGCCGCGAGGGAGTCGAGGGTGGTCACGGGGTTGAGCATGCCGGCGTTCGGGGGGTCCACCGGGGCCGCGTTCGCCAACGGAGCGGCGAGCCCGGTGAGGCCGGCCGCGAGGCCAACAGCGGTGGCGATACGTCGTGTTGAGATCATGAATGGAGCAACGCCGTCGGCCCGCCGCCGGACACGGCCGGCCTGCGCCCCTCACCCGTCAGGCCCAGCGCTCCGGCAGCGCTTGCCGAGCCCCGCACCGGGGAGGACGCTCGGAGGTGAGGCGCTCGCGGCCGCCCCTCGTCACGCCGCGGGCCTCGGAGGAGGTCACCATGGGCACAACCGCAACCCCGTCCTTCGACACCGAGACACTGCGCCAGGCGGTGGAAGGGCACACCCCGGACACACTTCTCTCGCTGTACACGGACGACGCACAGATCCGCGTCGTGAACCGCAACGCGCAGCCGAGCCACCCGAAGGTGGTCAGCGGCCGGAACCAGATCGCCGAGATGCTCACCGACGTCTACAGCCGCGACATGACGCACAAGCTGGAGGGATGCGTGGTCCAGGGCGACCGCGCCGCCTACAGCGAGTCCTGCGAGTACGCGGACGGCGTGCGCGTGATGTCCGAGTCGATGATCACGCTGCGCGACGGCAAGATCTCCGAGCAGATCATCATCGAGGCATGGGACGAGTAGGCAGGACGTGGCCGAGGGTCCAGGTCTCGGCCCGGTTGACCTGGACCTTCAGGGCACGCACGGCGGCGGGCCGGACGCGTCCCGTCCGGCCCCGACGGGCCTGGCCGATGGCCGTGGCGGGCAGGCTGATGTCCGGCGCCCTGTCCCGCAGGGCTCTGCGGTCGGCCCGGCCCCGGCAGCCGCCTCCGGTCAGCGCATCCAGGCGCTGTACGCCATCACATCGCCGCCTTTCACGCCGAACCGGGGATCGTCGCCGGTGAAGGTCTGTTCCAGCCCCAGGACGGAACCGTCGGTCGCGTCCATGATCAGCATGCGCCGGCTGCCGTCACCGTCGTACACGTACGCCTGTCCTGGCCGGCCCAGCCGGTCCGTGACCTGACCGACGGGCCGCAACCCCTCGGCGTCCGCCAGCAGATCCGCCAGCGCGGCCGACTCCCGGGGGCCGAGGGTCCACTTGTCCAGCAGGATCTGGGTGGCGTCGAGGAGTTCGGCGGTGGACAGCGGCTTCGTGTGGTCCGCCAGGAAAGCGCGCCCGGCCTTCTCCAGATAGTCGTGCAGGGCCGCCGCGTCGTGCGGCGGCGGGGACTCGGGCGGGGCGTCGCTCCAACTCGGCGGGTAGGTCCGGTTGCTCAGGACATGGCCGTCATCGACCAGGCGCGGTCTGCCGTCGTCGTCGGTGAGGACGGGACGGCCGGGGTGGCGCGGGTCGGTCGCGACGACGAGTTCCGTGTGGCTGTCGTCGGCGTTCCAGCGCACGATCGTCTCCTGCGGGAGGGTGATCGGCGGGTCCTGGTCGCTCATGGCCAGGCTCCATGACTGCACGTGCGTGCCCTTGCGCAGCGCGGGCGAGTCCTTCGACGCCGCCTGCTCGGCACGCTCGGCCAGCCGCGCCACGGGCACGGGCGTGGAGTCGGCCCGCACGATCAGCGGGCGCGGCGCGGCGATCGCGGGGGCGGCGGTCTGGCCGGTGAACAGCAGCGCCGACACCAGCGCGGCGACCACGGCCGAGGCTGCGAGGCCCCAGGCCAGCCGGGTGCGACGGCGAGGAGCGGACGGGCGTTCGTGCAGCAGCCGGTCGAGCTGCCGTTCGGCGTTGTGATCCAGCGGGCCGTCGCCGTAGTGCGGGCCGTCGACCGGTACGGGGTCGGCTCGGCGCAACAGTTCGAGTTCGTCAGCCATGGCTTCGTTCCTTGGGCAGAGTCGTCGGGCTCACACGGTCGATCTCGGCTCTCAGCCGGCGGCGGGCGCGGTGCAGCCGCATCGAGGCGGCCCGGCTTCCGCAGCCGAGGGCGACGGCGAGTTCGTCGACTCCGAGTTCCTCCCAGGCCGTCAGCCGCAGCACCTCCTGGTCGGCCGCCGACAGCCGGGCCAGCGCCTCGTGCACCCAGGCGCCCGGCGCCTCGGAGTCGGGGCTGTCCACGATGTGCCGGCCGTGCGCGGCGTCGTCGTTGCCCATCCGGTCGACCAGCCGCCGGCGGCGTCCGTAGCCGCGTACCGCGTTCGCCAGGCAGTTGCGTGCCACGCCGTACAGCCAGGGCAGCGGGACGGCCGGGAGGTCGGCCCGGCGGCGCCACGCCACGGTGAACACCTCCGCCACCACTTCCTCGACCTCACTCGTGCGCCCGTCCAGTCGCCGCGCGACATAGCGGCTGACCGCCCAGTAGTGCTCGCGATAGGCAGCGGCGAAGGTCTCGTCGTTGCTCATGTCCCGTTCCTGTCCGGCACCCGCCGGTTCGTCACACCCTCTTCCGTGATTCTCGTCGCGTCCGTCGAGTGTGACGTGCGGGTGGGGTGCGGACACAGGCGGGACGTGAAGAGGATCAAAGACTTCAAGACCGTCCGGTGGCTGACCACCACGGACCACAAGACGATCGGAACGCTGTACCTG